>SOJY01000017.1 GCA_004376385.1 Candidatus Bathyarchaeum sp. | reverse complement strand
TGGTTTTCCGATATTCTTAAATACTTGATGTTAACTATATCTAACATGGTGTTAGAAATGTATAATAAAAAGTGTGAAATAAATAATGTAGGATGGTAAAAAAATGAAGACTCAAGAATTTAGTTATTTTACAGATCTCGCAGGCGCGTCGGTTGTTCTTGGAATTGTACTTGTTGGTTCGGGTCGGTTGATTTGCTACTCGTTTATGGGGGCTGGAATTCTGTTTTCAATTATCGGTGGGATTAAGATGAGGAAACAGGCTAGGAGAAAAAGTCTAGTTAGGAGGATAGTGTTATGATCGATTTTCTGTGGTCTTTGGTAAGTATCGGGATATTCGCCACAATTTTTCTCATTGGTGTTTATGCAATTTGGAAAATACTTAAGGAAAAGAGGTTAGGATTTCCCGCCAAGGATGAACGAACCCAGAAAATTACTGGAATCGCGGCCACATATGCCTTTTACATTGGATTATACTTCATGGCAGCATTGCTGTTGACGAATATTCTAAATATCGAATTATTAGGGGTACCTCTTCTTGATGCAGGGGACGCGTTAATCGCATTAATCTTGGTAAATAGTCTAACCTTTCTCATTGTACATTGGTACTTTAACAGAAAAGGCGACATCTGATGCGAACAAGAATCAAAGAACTACGAGCAAGACACAATCTCACACAAGACGATCTGGCAAAGAAGGTCGGAGTAAGAAGAGAAACTATACTTTACATGGAGAAGGGAAAGTACAATCCTTCGCTAAAGCTTGCACACGACGTAGCTAAGGCTCTAAAGACAACAATCGATGACCTGTTCTTCTTTGATGACGAAGAAACCACATAAAACCTTTAATGCGAGTGCTTTTTTCCTCTTACAATGAGGCGCTCGCGACAAGAACTTTTAAGTTAATAGAATAAAATGAGTGGATAAGAGGGCAACTCACTTGGACCTGCAAAAAAGAATCGACCTAGTTATGAGGAACACGGCGGAGGTTGTAACTCCCCAAGAAATCCGCACATTACTAGAGACCAATAATAGCCCCAAGGCTTACTGGGGCTTTGAGTGCTCTGGACTATTACACATCGGCATAGGCTTGGTCTGCTCAGCAAAAATCAAAGACATGGTAAACGCCGGATTCAAGTTCACAATCTTCCTAGCCGACTGGCACTCATGGATAAACAACAAACTAGGCGGAGACATGGAAAACATCCGCACCTGCGGCGAATACCTGAAACAAATCTTCACAGCCCTAGGATTAACACCAGACAAAGTGGAGTTCCGCTGGGCATCCGACATAACAGACAAAGTTGAATACTGGGAAAAAGTCATCCGAATAGCAAAAAGCGTCTCAGTTAAGAGAACATGGCGCGCCTTACCCGTTATGGGACGCGAAACAAGCATGACCGACATCGAAACTGCATGGGTATTCTATCCTTGTATGCAAGCGGCTGATGTCTTCGAGATGGACATCGACGTAGCCTGTTCTGGTATAGACCAGAGGAAAGCTCACATGTTGGCTAGGGATGTAGCGGAGAAGCTCAAGTGGGGAAAGCCTTCATGTATTCACACTCCTCTTCTTATTGGACTGCAGGGACCACAGACAACAGAAAAAATGTTTGACGAAAACGCAGACTTGAACGTGGAAATCAGCTCCAAAATGTCCAAGAGTATACCTCAAAGCAGCATACTTGTTCATGACGCTCCCGAAGAAATCGCCGCGAAAATAAAGAATGCCTACTGTCCGCCCAAAGTAGTGAAGAATAATCCCATACTTGAATTGGCTAGACTCATAATTTTTCCCGAAAAGGACTGTTTGGAGATACCGCGTCCAGCCAAATATGGTGGTCCTGAAACCCTCGAAAACTTCAAGCATCTAGAGACTACCTATAGTGAAGGCAAAATACATCCCCTAGACCTGAAAAATGGCGTCACTGAATCTCTAGTCGAAATCCTGAAACCAGTCCGAGAACATTTCAGTAGACACCCAGAGACGCTTGAAAAAATGTTGAAGATAGAGATAACTAGGTAGAAGAGTTGTCGACAAAAACAGAGAAAAAGTTAGAAAAAATCCGTAAACTCTTAGAACGCCTAGAAAAACAATCCGCGAAAGGCACTCCAATAGTTGTAGAAGGCAGAAACGATACTCAAGCTCTCCATAGGCTGGGAATAAATGGCGACATAATCTTGGCGAAAACTTCAGGAAAATCCTTTCTTGATGTTCTAGCCGAAATAGAGCAAAAAGATAGACGTGAAGTTATTCTTCTTTTTGATTTTGATCGATCTGGCAAAGAATGGACTCGCCGCATGGCTCGTTGCTTGGAAGGTATGAAAATAACCCCAAATCTTCTGTTTTGGAGGATGCTTTTGGGTCTGGTAGGACGTGATGTTAAAGATATTGAGGGTTTGGCGACATATCTTGAAAATTTGAAAAATAAGCGCTTAATGTCGTAAAGTATAATAGACACTG
>SOJY01000152.1 GCA_004376385.1 Candidatus Bathyarchaeum sp. | reverse complement strand
GGACCAACCCCAGAAGACCTTCTACACAACGTGGACGCAATGGGCATAAATCTGCAAAATGTCAACGTGATTGCGCTTAGTCATGCTCACTACGACCACACAGGCGGCTTGATAGAGGCATTAAAACAAACGAAAAAACGTGTTCCAGTTATTGCACATCCAACGGTTTTCGATCCAAAACTCAAGATAATGCCGCATCTAAGGTTAATCGGCGCACCTTTCAAGTCCTCTGTAGTTGAATCTGCTGGTGGCGTACCTCTTCTGGCTACTGATCCCGTAAAGATAGCTGACGGAATCACTACAACGGGAGAAGTTCCGAGAAGGACAGCCTTCGAAAGTGTTAGAGGCTTCTGGACTGTCCAAGACAGAAGTTTCGTAGAAGACAGGATGATTGACGATCAATCTCTAGTATTTGATGTTGAAGGTAAGGGGTTGGTTGTTGTAGCGGGATGTGCGCATTCAGGGATAATCAACACCATCAAGTATGCCCAAAAAATAACAGATAACAGCAGGGTCCACGCGGTTCTGGGAGGATTCCACCTCATAAGCGCAGACGCCAAGAGTATTCAGGCGACAGTAAACGAACTAGAGAAACTTGACCCCCACTTCATTGGACCGTGCCACTGCACAGGCAAAAAAGCGACCAAAAAGATCACTGAAACTTTCGAAGACCGCTGCTGCCCTCTTCACACAGGAGACATTATTGAGTTTTAGTTTTGCAAGTTTTTGGGGGCTATTTGTCGCCAGTCTCGTTAGGTGACATGTTTTCTTTTTCTTGGATATACGTCTTGATTTTTTCCACAATCTCCATGAAAGCTTTTGAGGCAGGCGAATCAGGATTCTCCATAATAAATGGGTGCCCTAGGTCAGAGGCTTCGCAGACTCGTGGATCAAGAGGTATACTACCCAAAAAGGGAACAGAAGATTCTTGAGCAACTTTTTCGCCGCCTCCAGTCCTGAAGATATGAGTTTCTTTACCGCAATCGGGGCAGACAAAGCCACTCATGTTTTCAACTACCCCAATCACTGGAACATTCAGTTGCCTAGAGAATGTGATGGCTTTTCCAACCACATTCTGGGAGACCTCCGAGGGAATAGTTACTATAACAACGCCATCCATCTCTGGAAGAAGCTTTAGTACACTCAAGGGTTCATCTCCAGTTCCAGGAGGCAAATCTATAAAGAGAAAATCAAGTTCACCCCACGCGATCTCAGACAAGAACTGTTGGATTGCCCTCATCTTTAAAGGTCCTCGCCACACGACAGGAACTTCTTTGCCTTCAAGCACGAACGCCATAGAAGCAACCTTCACGCCCAGAGGACCCAAGGCTGGAAAGGCTCCTATAGGTCCCACCCTAAGTTTTTGGTCTTCCATGCCAAGCATCTTCGGAACACAGGGACCATGAAGGTCAGCGTCCAAAAGACCGACGCGGTTTTCGTGACCTTGCAGGGCAAACGCTATTGCTAAGTTAACCGCAATAACGGTTTTGCCGACTCCGCCCTTGCCGCTGATAACCGCTATCTTATGTTTAATCTTCTTCATTCTTGTTCTGAGAACGGTCTGCTCATCAAGGGTACTACTTTGGGTATCTCCGGTTGTTTGCATAAAATTACCTTAGAGGTTTTGTCTTATTGTTTTTTGGTTTATTGTTGCAGTTTAATAACTATTTCCTTAACATAGGGCTTCTGGTTCCATCAGCTTCTGGGATAAAAGAACTTAAGGCGCTAAGCTCATCTACTCGTTTAGAAAGTGGCTAAAAAATGGATATAAAAGGATTCCTTGACATCAGTTTCGTGGATTGGGACGGCAAAATTTCATCTGTTATTTTCTTTCCAAGCTGCAATTTTCGTTGTCCCTTCTGTCATAACGTGAATCTTGTTCTTAATCCTGAAAAGTTAGACACTATTCCTTTTGGATACATAGAAGATCAGCTTAAGAGGCAGAGAGGCTGGACAGACGGAGTGTGCATCACGGGTGGGGAACCAACTCTTCATGCGTTTCTGCCAGAATTCTGCTCCAAAATAAAGAAGATGGGTTTGTTAGTTAAATTGGATACAAACGGAACCAACCCCACACTGCTAAAAGAGCTTATGGACAGAAAGCTCGTGGATTACGTGGCTATGGACATAAAGGCGCCGCTTACTGTAGAAAAGTACTCTAAGGCAACTGGCGTCAAGGCAGAAAAATTGCTGGAAAATGTGAAGGAAAGCATTAAACTCTTGATGGAATCCAACGTGGATTATGAGTTTAGGACCACTGTTGTTCCTACAATCCATGAAGAAGAGGACATAAAACAGATATGCCGTAGTCTGGTGGGATGCAGAAAATATGTTTTGCAGAAGTTTGATGTCAGCATTGGAAAAACAACTATTGACCCAGATTTGATGTCAAAAACTTTAAGCGAAAAGGAAATGCAGAAGTTTCTGACAATAGCACAGAAGTTTATTCCAAACGCAAAACGTAGATA
>SOJY01000183.1 GCA_004376385.1 Candidatus Bathyarchaeum sp. | reverse complement strand
CACATAATCAAACGGCTTGAGTAGTACTCAAGTAATCACCAACTTTCATTGGGTCATTTAACCGTAACAACAAAATAGCACTAAACTAAAAGGTAGTAAAAGCAGGAAGTAGATTTTGATGGCAGATTATAAAGTTAAAGACCCAAACTTGGCTCCTCAGGGAGCATTGCTTGTTGAATGGGCAGCAAAACATATGCCTGTATTAGCTCAAATTAGAAGCAGATTCGAAAAAGAAAAACCCTTAGCAAACATCACTATAGGCGCATGTTTGCATGTAACCAAAGAAACAGCAGTTCTTGCAGAAACACTCAAAACGGGAGGAGCAACAGTTGCCCTTTGTGGGTCAAACCCTCTTTCTACCCAAGACGAAGTGGCGGCATACCTCGCCACGAAGGGAATAAACGTTTATGCTTGGCGCGATCAAACAACCGACGAGTACTTCTGGTGCATAAACAAGGTACTTGACTATAAGCCCCAAGTTACGTTAGACGACGGAGCCGATGTGGTGGGCATCCTTCACAAGGAAAGAACAGAACTTCTAAAGGATGTAATTGGTGGAACCGAAGAAACCACAACAGGAGTCATCCGTCTAAGAGCCATGGAACAGGACGGCGCACTCAAGTATCCGATAATAGCCGTAAACGATGCATACACAAAATACCTGTTTGACAACCGATACGGCACCGGACAAAGCACAATAGACGGAATATTACGTGCCACAAGCATCTTGCTGGCTGCAAAAAATTTCGTTGTTGCGGGTTACGGATGGTGCGGCAGAGGCTTAGCCATGAGAGCAAAAGGCATGGGCGCCAAAGTAGTAGTCACAGAAGTTGACCCAACAAAGGCTCTGGAGGCAGTAATGGACGGCTTCCAAGTGATGCCTATGGACGAAGCTGCAGAGATTGGAGATGTCTTCGTAACGCTTACAGGAAACAAGAGCGTTATCAGAAAAGAGCACATGCAGAAGATGAAGGATGGCGCTATAATCGCCAACAGCGGACACTTCAACGTTGAAATCAACATACCCGATTTGGAGAAAATGTCTTCTTCCAAGAGAACATTGCGACCAAATCTGGAAGAGTACACTCTGCAGGATGGACGGAAACTTCATTTGCTGGCTGAGGGCAGGCTGGTGAACCTTGCTGCGGCAGAGGGTCATCCGTCGGAGGTTATGGATATGTCATTTGCGAATCAAGCTTTGTCTGCTGAGTATCTGGTGAAAAATAGGGGGCTGGAAACGCGAGTTTACAGGGTTCCAAAGGAGATAGATGAGCTGGTGGCGGGTCTGAAGTTGAAGGCTATAAACGTGGAAATTGATGAGCTTACTGAAGAACAGAAGAAGTATTTGGCTACTTGGGAAGCGGGAACTATCTGATTTGACAATAAAGCTTATAATGGGGTTTTAGATAGAGTTGGCTACATCGTGGTGAATAATAGAATGGTTAGTAAAGATCAAGCTATCGGATGGGTAATCTTTCTGGTCTGCGCTGTCGTCATTATTGGATATATTGTCACACTCTTTGGTTACACAGAAATAATTCAACCATACCTTGACTTGGGAGATGTAGTTGCAAAAGACATCCAATTCTGGCTAGTTGCAGCTCCAGTACTGATCGCTTTTGTCGCAGTCTTAGCGATAGGAGCATGGATCGGCTGGACAATGGGCACTACTCCGCCCCCAAGACCAATCGAAGAGATTGAATCCGAGAGCACAACCAAATAAAAAAAACCCTGTTTTTTTCCTTTTCCTTCATATTTTGGTAGTGTTTCGAATGAGTAAAGTTAAAGGAATAGTTCTTTGTGGCGGAAAAGGCACACGGCTTAGACCTCTTACACATTATATTCAAAAAACTATGGTTCCCGTGGGAGTAAAACAGAAGCCGCTTCTAGAATACGTGGTTCGCCTATTCAAGTTTCACGGAATCAAAGACTTGGTTTTTCTGGTCAACTATAAGGCAGAGCAGATCAGGAATTACTTTGATGATGGCTCCAGATTTGGTGTGAACATCTCCTACGTGGAGGATGATCCCACTTCAAAGGGAACTGGCGGCGCCGTGCTGACTGCCTACAATAAGGGCGCAGTGAGTACAGATGACACTTTGCTTGTGTATTACGGAGACATTATAACAAACATGAACCTCACAGACCTTCTGCAATACCACAAAAACAAGCAGGCTTGGAGCACTGTTGCGTTGTCTTTAGGCTTCAAAGTTAGAGTTGGCTTAGCAAATCTAGACAGTGACGCGAGGATTCTTGGATTTGAGGAGAAGCCAACTTTGGAGAAACCCGTGAGCGTGGGAATCTCCGTGTTGAATGGAGAACTGCTTGATGAGATGAAGCGCTTGAAGGGAGAGAAGCCAGAATTAGATTTCATGGGTGAAGTGTTGCCTCATCTTCTAAAAGCTGGCAAACCAGTTTACGGCTATGTTTCAAAGGCATTTTGGTATGATGTTCTCAGCACCGAAGCCTACGAGAAACTGGACCCGCAGCTGGTTGAGGAAACCTTTAAGGAAATTTTGGGCTAAAAGGCGCCTCCGGTTTATGTCTCTTCATGTTAGCGTATCTGGGCGGCTGGTTCCTCTTTTTATTGTTTGCTCATAACTTTTATAAACCGTTGTTATTGTTAGTAGTTGGTTGCTGGTGATTCGTTGGAACCAAGTAGAAAACCTTTGAATGCTTTAACAAAACAGTTGAACACCTACGTGGCGATTGTCCTGAAGAACGGAATTGAATATAGAGGTACCATGGTTCGCTGTGACAGTCACATGAACTTGTTATTGGAGAAGGCTACCGAGCGGGTTAACGATCGATTGAGTGCCAACTACGGAAGCATCCTCTTAAGAGGAAACAACATCCTGTACATCGGCGTCGATATTCCTCACGAAAAATGAGGCTAAACTTCTCCTGATGCGTTCAATCTTTTGTGCCGTTAACTTAGTTTTTGGTATTTTCTGTGACGTAGGTTACGGCATCTTTTAGCCTGTTTTTTAGTCCGTGTTTGCGTTGGAAAAAGGTTAGAACGTTTCGTACATCTCTTTCTAGCAGTTCTTTTGCGTTTGGGTGTGTTGTGGGAACGTTTTGGGGCCAGTCTATTATGAGAATGTGCTGGTTTGGCTGGAGGATAATGTTGAAGGGGCTGAGGTCTCCGTGGATGATGTGGGCGTCTTGGTAAGCTCTTCTTACGTTAACTAGTGTCTCGTTATATACAGCTTGTGCGTCTGGCAGTTCTGGGTAATGGTAAAGTTCTGCGCCTTCTATCATGTCCATGACCAAGACGTGACGGGTCTGCTTGATGGGCTCTGGAACCGCTACGCCTTTAGGATATAGCAGTTTCAGGGCGGTGTATTCTTTTTTGGCTGCGATTCTGGATCGGTGGTGCCAATCAGGCGTGTAACTGTAATTGACTGTGTAGTTTCGTTTGAGTTTGGTTTTTTTGAAGCTTGTTCGTCCTAGTCGATGAAATTTCAGTGCTACACGTTTTTCATTGGGTGTGAGGGCGTCGTAGACGTCTGATTCTTTGCCTACGCCTAACGGTTTGCCGAAGGCTTCGATTATGTTTGCTTTCACTAGGGTGTCTATGGCTAGGGTGTCATATCCTGCTGTTGTGAGGCTGTAGCCCGTGTATTTTCCTCGCCAGCCTCTGAGTAAGCCCTTTTTTATGAGAATTGGTAACCGATACTCTATTTCTGAGAGCGGAAGTTCTGCTTGTTTGTGGATGGCGTCTTTTGGTGCATGCTCATAATTTTTCATTTGCTGTTCGATGGCTTGCAGTATCTGAAGGTCTTCAGGTTCAAGTTTACGAAAGGCTCGCACAGCAATATTAACGGCTGACATGGACAAACAACTAATGGAGAGAACACTTAAGGAGTTTACCAAAACAAGTTTGAAGAATAACTTGAAGCCGTTAAAATTTAATTTTCTTTGTTTTGTTCCACCCAAAATTACCTATAGGTAAAAACACCACTAAGAAGCAAATTACCATTGTAAATTGCCTAACGAGTAGGGAATACTATAAAAAGTTAAAATTTAATCCCAAACCAAAGTTCTCCTTTAATTGTCCATTCAATAGTTTTAGCTTGTGGCTCAAGCCTCAGCGCTTCTAAAACCACCACAAAGCCTTTCGTTTCCCCAAAACTTGTTTCACTTTTTCGAGTTCCTTTGGGATGTCAATTTTTTGTGGGCATTTCTCCACGCATCTACGGCATCCAATGCATATTGTCGCGTTTCCATTAGGATTGTTAAGGTCCACTTTCTTCTTTGAATTCTGCAGTTTTCTGTAAGCTCTTCTTGTTTGAAACCGTCGAAAGCGGCTCGTTTCTAGAGAAACGTTGTTTAGACAAGCAAAATTTTGAGGAATATTGACGCCTTCGGGGCAGGGCATGCAATAGCCACAAGCCGTGCATGGAACAATAATTCTTTTTCTATATGCTTCAGAAAGGCTTTCAATCACCATCTGGTCTTGGGGCGCCAAAGAGTTGATTCCAGAACGGTCAGCGCTTGCACAATTTTCTTGCACCATAGTTTTGGAGCCCATTCCGCTAAGGACAACTGAGATTTCAGCCTGATTCCACAAGAACTGAAGAGCCCAATCAACTGGAGTTCTCTTTTTTTCTGCTGAACTAATTATGTTCAAAACTTCCTGCGGAGGGTTTGCTAAGGTCCCCCCTTTTAGAGGTTCCATAACAACCACAGCGATGCCTTTGTTATGTGCGTAGGATAGTCCCTCTGTTGTTGCTTGAATACAGGTATCCATGTAGTTGTACTGGATTTGGGTAATATCCCATGGGTAATAATCAATTATTTCTTTGAATACCGGCAGAGTGTCATGAAAAGAGAAGCCGATGCTGCGAATAAGCCCTTCATTCTTTGCTTTTTCCATTTTGTCGATTAGTCCAAGCCGTTTTAGTTTTTTGAATTTTCCCTGATCCAATGCATGAAACAAGTAGGCATCTAAATAGTCTGTTTGGAGTCTTTTCATCTGAGTTTTTAGGTATTTGTCAAAATGATTGGAATTACGAACCATGAACATTGGTAACTTGGTAACTAAATGCACTCGTTCTCTGTAGCCATCCCTTAGTGCTTTCCCGATGATTTTTTCGCTATCGCCCAGATGATATAGCCATGCCGTGTCGATGTAGTTTATGCCTAGATCAATTCCGTAGCGGATTATCTCGATGGACTCGTCTGTCTTGGCTCTTAGTCTATTGATTCTTCTAGATGGCAGCCTCATACAGCCGAACCCTAGAGCTGAAACTTTCCAATCAAGAGAACCCATCTTACGATATTTCAATAGCCTTTGTTCCTAATCCCTGGAGTTAGTTTTAGTTATTTGTGAACATTAATTTGGCGGAATATTGTTGCTGCTTGTTTTTGTGTCACTGTGAAGAAAAGTCTAGAATATGTAGTCTATATAGATTATGTGGTATATGTATAAATTATCCGCTCAATTATTGAACCATGCAGAAAGCTAACAGCAACTGAAAGTTAGACAATCACAGATGAACATAGTTTGGAGGTGAGTAAAGGAATAAAATGTTCTAAATGTAAATCGGAAATGAAAGTAGAAAAAGAATCAGGCTACCTGACACAATACAAATGCGACGTCTGCAGAAGAGTAGAAACATTGTGGACCGTCTGCGTAGCCGCATAAAACCACAACCCAAAAAAACCGTTTTTCTTCTCAACAAACTAAACCTTAAACAAGTTTTGGCTGTTTTTGATTAAGAGACAAAAAAGAAAAAGCGGGGACAGATTACAGGCTATAACTCAACAATTTTAATGGACTCAAGCGACCGATTAACCATTGCTTCTATGTCCAGCTTCTCCTCAGCCTTTAGGACATCTTCCATCTTCGCCTTTGTGGACGGCTGATAGGGAACTGCTGTGCATGCTCCCGCTTTCTTGCTCGAAACTTCGTATGTACCTATCTTTCGTGCGATTGCTTCAGTTTCTTGTTTGTCAAAACCCAGCAGGGGCCTATGAACAGGATACTCTTTGACAGCAGCGTTCAGCACCCTCAGGTTAGTTACGGTTTGGCTAGCCTGCTCGCCTATGGCTTCTCCAGTAACGATTCCTTCAGCCCTCAACTGTTCTGCCAGCCGTTCAGCTACTCGATACATCATACGTTTACAGAGCAAGCACGAGTATTTCCTGTTGGTTTGCATGATTTGTTTCAGGTTTTCGCCGTGCTGAACCACGTAAACCTTTCTTGGGAACCCGATTGCCCAACCAAACAGCACCTCAGCAACATTCAATGCTCTCTGGGTTGTAGTTTCATCCGTGAAGGGACTATTGTCGAAATAAACGAATACAACTGGGCTGCCTCGTTTCATAACCAGCCAGCACCCAACAGGCGAATCTATTCCTCCACTAAACAAGCCAACAAGCTTCGGTTGAACACCAAGAGGCATACCGCCAACAGCCTCAATCACCTGTGAATAAACAAAAGCTTGGTTATCTCTAACCTCAACGCCCAAAACAACGTCAGGATTACCCAAATCCACCCTCAAACCCAGCTTCTCACCGAACTCATCTAGGACCCTTTGTCCCAGCAACTTGCGGACATCAGAGCTCGAGTAGCCCTGTTTTCCGACGCGTTTACATTTGACGGCAAAAGTGTTTCCAGCCTTCAACAGGATGCCCGCCAAGAACAGGCTCTTCTCAATTATTTCATCAAGTTTAGAAGACGTTTCAGCTGCAGGAGAAACCGAGGAGATTCCGAAAACACGCGCCAGCTTATTTGCAGCTTCCACTGCCGAATCCGTCTTCAGGTAGAATCTGCCGTGCCGACGAACAAGCTCACTGTAGGGAACGTTGTAATGCTTCAATGTTTGCTTCAGGTTTCTGGCAAGCCGCTTCTCGTAGTATTTTCTGGTCCAAAGCTTTTTGAGCCACAGTTCTCCGCTGAAGTGAATGATAACGGAGTCGTAAACGGTGTTTAGGCTAGTTTCCACTTGGGTCCCTCAGCCGTGTCCTCTATAACCAAACCTAACTCTTTCATTCTGGCTCTGATTTCATCCGACAAACCGTAATCTCCCTTCTTGCGCAGCTCTTCTCTCAAGTCAAACAGAAGCTGCACCAGATCATCAGCTATCTTCCCGCCAACTTTCTTCTCAGTTTTCTCTTGTTGGAAGAGACCCAAAGCCTTACCCAGCTCCGAAAAACTGTCATAAACCTTTTCCAGAATCTCAGCGTTCACTTGTTTCTGTTCGTCCAGAAACCTGTTAATCTCCTTCGACAACTCAAAAAGCGCAGCTAACGCCTGCGGAGTGTTAAAGTCTTCATCCATAGCCTTCACAAATTCGCCTCTAAGCTTCTCCACGTTCTCGCCGAACTTCTGTTCTACCTCATTCGGCTCTCGTTTCGCTGAAACTTTCTTTGTATCCTCTAAAGACTCCAAAGTGTTATAGAGCCTTTTCAAGCTGGTTTCAGCGCCCTTGAGCCTTTCGTCAGTGAAATCGATTTCGCTCCTGTAATGAGTAGACAAAACAAAGAGGCGGATAGCTTCAGCAGAATACTTCTTTAATGCCTCTCGGACAGTGATGTAGTTCCCTAGCGATTTCGCCATCTTTTCTCCATTAATCTTCAGAAAACCAGTATGCAGCCAATACTTAACAAAAGGCTTCTTTCCAGTCATAGCTTCACTCTGGGCAATCTCGTTTTCGTGATGAGGAAAAATCAGGTCACGAGCCCCGCCGTGGATGTCAAACTGGCTTCCCAGATACTTCAAGCCCATAATCGCGCACTCGATGTGCCAGCCCGGAAAACCTGTGCCCCATGGACTCCACCACTTTAGAACTGTTTCCGGCGCAGCCCGTTTCCAAAGCGCAAAGTCTCGGGCGTTCTTTTTGTCCTGATGAACCTCAAATCTGGAGCCCTCGAGCATTGCATCAAGCTTGATTTTCGAGAGCTTCCCGTAATCGTCCAGTTTGGATACGTCAAAGAACACGTTTCCGTTAACCTCGTAGGCGTACCCCTTCTGTATCAGAGATTGGATTGCCTCAATCATTTCGAGGAGATGACCGGTGGCGCGGGGAGAAATGTCTGGACGTTTAACATCCAAAGCATCGAGGTCTTTGAAGTATTCTCTCATGTAAACTTCCACCAGCTGCATGGGCTCAACTTTTCGTTCTATTGCCCGTTTCACGATTTTGTCTTCAGCCGTGTCCGTGGTTAGATGACCCACATCCGTGATGTTTTGCACATAAAAGACTGAGTAGCCCTTAAACTCCAGCCAACGAACAATAACGTCAAAGGCGATGTATGTTCGGGCGTGACCCAGGTGAGCCCAGTCATAAACTGTGGGTCCACAAACATACAAGCCCACATGCTTATCCTGTAATGGCTTAAACTCTTCCATCTTTCCGCTCATCGTGTTGAAAACTCGCAAAACCATCCTTTTCACCATAAACAAAAACTTTAACTTGAATCCGATAGTGAACCTCACAAAAACTTAGAGGTTACCCATGATTTAAAGTTAATCAGAAACTTAGCTAACCAGTTTACTAGGGCTTACAAAGTTGAAGCTTGGCATGCAGAAAAACCTGTTTTCATCTTGAAATAAGGCTTGAAAAAGGGATAAAAAACTGAAAATAGGGATTTTTCGGGAGATTTTGTGTCTAGATTTTGAATTCATTAAACCTAAATATCCTGAACAGAGCAACTCTATCAAAGAAGAGCCGAGATGCAGTAAGGTTGACGGAAGAAGCCGTAGTGGTTGTTTGCCCAAATCCAAGATGCCGAAGGGAATTTGAAGAGCCTATTCTCTTGACCATCCTTTCTGTTACGCCGCCAAAACAGTACGAAGCTTGCCCCTACTGCTTTGCCAATCTGGAACAAGGATCGCCCATCGAACAAAAGGCTGTCCCAGAACCCAGAGTTGAACA
>SOJY01000244.1 GCA_004376385.1 Candidatus Bathyarchaeum sp. | reverse complement strand
CTCAGCAGGCATACCCTCAGTAACGCCATAAACATATACGTCATCAATGACAGGCGTCAATCCGCTAACAATGAGGAGAACAGCGAGAATGCATATTATTGCCACAACAACATTTCCTCCGACTCCAGCAGCCATAACCCTCAAAGAATCCTTAGATTTTGCTTTCGCAAGCTGCTCCTCATCAACATCCACAAAGGCGCCAATAGGAATAACCAGAAAGAAAAGAAGACCACTCGACTTAACCTTCAATCCACGATTTCTTGCTACGATTCCGTGTGCACCTTCATGAACCACAATTGCACAAACTATCGCCAGCCAGCCATACAATATGGGCAGAAGTGGATTAATGCCAGGTAACAGAAGGTATACTGCTAGACCAAATTCACTCGCCATATCTCGGGCAACTGGAGTCCACAACAACGCAAACAGGCTACTGCAGAGCAGGTACAGTCCAATGCCAGCTACAACGGGTACAATAATGAGGGCAACCCAAGAAATCAAGCGTGAAGCACGAAGGGACCCAAGTCTGTCAAAAACTCCACTAAACATCTTTGTCCTAACAGTCAGCATAGGAAAACTGAACTCGATTCTACCCGGCTCAGCTTCTTCTGCTTCAACTTCTTGGTCAGTCAACGAATCCACCAAATACTCAGCCCATTAATGTATACTATCCCTATAAATCATCTGACATTTTCGTTACTAACACAAGTTCATTGTTTCATCTTTTGTTCTAACCTTTTCCGAACAGCATCGCTTTCCAACTCTCTTAATGCATTGGAAGCTATCCAGCGGGAGGCTTTGGAATCAATTTGCTGAATCTCTCCGGCGACTTTTATGGCAGCTTTGTTCAGGTTGAGGTTACGTTTTCCGATGTTCCTCAGTGCCCAGTTGACTGCTTTCTTCACGAAGTTTCGGTCATCAACGGCTTCACGTTTTATCACTGGAAGAAAATCAATGAACTTTTCGTCTGGAGCTTCTTTGTCGTGCACCGCTAAGCAGGACAACAGTGCGAAAGCAGATCTTTTAACGAATACTTCCTCTCTTTTGGACCAGTCAAGAATTTTCTTCCAAACAAGAGGATGCTTATTGAAGAGGTTATTGCATACTTGGTCACAGACATCCCAAGAATTGAAGTCCTTTACCCACTCTTCCATTTGTTCCTCGGTCAGTTTTTCAGGCTCGCCAATCATTGAGGCTAAAATCAATGCATCAGCGATTCCGGTATTCCACAGTTCAAGTGCTAGGTCATGGTTTTTTCCTATTTCCTTGGCTATTTTTCGGAGTTCTGGTATGGATACTCCTAATCTTTTTTCGACAACTATCCCATATCTAGCCATTCCTGCTAACTGATCAGGCTTAGCCTTAACTTTTAGCCTCTTCAAAACCTCATCTGCAGAAATCATCAACACATTCTCTTCCTCTAAGTAGTAAATATGGACTATATTTCTGTTGGGAGCTTGTAAGGAAAATAACAAAAAGTAACTCGACCATCATTGGCTACTGGCGGGTCTGGATTAGATCTCGGCTGGCGTTATGTCCCGGATTACGCGCAACCGTTTGTGCACTTCTGTTTAATGAACGCTTTTTTTCTATTTCTGTGTACCTTGAATAATGGGAGAAAACTTTTTGTCAGCTCTTTTCTTTTTGAAAGTAGCCAATTTTATTACGTCTTCTTTGTTGACATCGCCCTTAACGAAATCAACATTCTCCAGAAGCTTCTTTCCTCTATCAGACCTTACTATCACTGTTGAATATCCATCATTACTCCCTACCGAGCCAACAGAAACATCAGAAAGTCTGGCAACAAAGTCGTTACAGTAAGCGCATCCGCCTTGAATAGCATTGTGAAATTCTTTCACCTTAGCGGAGTATTCCTTTCCACCAATTTGAACTATGAATTTTCCTTTCTGTATCTGAGTTTTTTCCGCTTTGTCCAAATCAACACCCAGTAGCCTCTTTGTCTCTTCTTTCAGCTTGTCGTAATCGAAGGCTTCAAAACAGAACAACCCTACTATTGTAATCTCTAGGTTCGGGTATTTACTTAGCAGTTGTTGCTGTATTTTCCTTCCTGTACGAACCTCGCACGGCGTACCAACAATAGCAATTTTCTTCTTCCCTTTTTCCACTAGCTCCCCAACTTTCGACATCATTTTAACCCTTGAATATTTAGTTCCTCGTGCATTCAGTATTTCATCAGCAGTTTCTGCAATAATTGCCTCCGCCTTATACCCAACTGTTCGCTTAACGACAATAGCAGCATCAAACAGCCCCTTCTCAAATCCCGAAAGGAGCAAAGCTGTAGCCATTCCTCCATCTTGTCCATCAATAGAGCTTTTTGCTGCAAAAATCTCGGTGTGAACGCCCAAGAGTTCGTCTCTTGTTCCGTTCAAGAACTGCTTTTCTGCTTCCTTAATGTCCTCTTCTAGCATTGGATACGTGTTTATTCGGACCTTTTTCGAGTCCGTAGGACAAACAATAGCACATGCACCGCATCCCACGCAATCATCAGATATTGTGTGATAGGGAGCAGTGACTTCTCGTTCCACGCCTCGGTTTGCAAAATTGATGGCAGATACGCCAACTTTTTCTTCGCAAACACGAGCGCACAAGCCACAAAGGATACAGTCCTCCTCTGGGTCTCCTACCCAAAAGCTCGGCTTCTCAATACCATATTCCCGCGCTAAATCCTGTATCTTCTTCACTTTTGGACATCGAGCCAGTAACAACTCAAGGAGCAATTGACGAGTTCTGAATACTTTCTCAGATTTTGTGTCAACAATGAGTCCTTCGGAAACAGGGTAATTGCAGGAAGTTACAATCTTTTTCCTTCCTCGTTTGTCCGTTATTTCCACAGAACATACACGGCAAGCACCAAAAGGCTCAAGAGCCGAATTATGGCAGAGTGTAGGAATCTTAATATCAACTGTTTTTGCTACATCAAAAATGGATGTTCCTTCTTTGGCATTGACTTCTATCCCGTCTATCTTCAACGTGATTTCTTTTTCGCTTCCTTCCATCTTCAATCACACCCTCTAGTCTCGCTTCTTCTCCCTCAATCTCTTGACTAATCTCTCTTCTTCTGGAATAGGTGGAGGAACCTTTTCACCAGAAATTTTTTGCACTGCCCTAAATTTAGGCGGACACATATCATAACATGTTCCACATTTGGTGCACTTGGATTGATCAATCACATGAATCTTCATCTTTTCTCCAATTATTGCATTCGCAGGACAATTCCTAAAACAAATCATGCATGCCTGACACTTCTCTGGGTCAATATAATAAGATATTAATCCTTTACACACTAACGCGGGGCACCTCTTCTCATTTATGTGTGCTTCATATTCGTCTCTGAAATAACGGAGGGTAGTTAGCACAGGATTCGCAGATGTTCTTCCTAAAGCGCAAAGGGAGGCAACACTGGTTACTTCTGCAATTTTTCCAAGTTTATCTATGTCATCCTCTGTTCCTTTACCGCTAACGATCCTGTTTAATATTATATTAGCTTGTTTCAATCCTTCCCGACAAGGTGTACACTTTCCGCAAGATTCATCGCATAAGAAGTTTACAAAGTAGCGGGCTAATTCTACCATGCAGGTATCTTCGTCCATTACGATCATCCCGCCAGAACCCATCATTGAACCTAGTTTGGTGAGTTCGTCAAAATCAACGGGAGAATCTAAGTGCTGCTCAGGAATGACGCCTCCAGAGGGACCCCCGGTTTGAACACCCTTAAATTTCTTTCCATCCGGGATTCCTTCACCAATTTTGTAGATGATGTCTCTTAACGAAATGCCGAAAGGAACCTCAACTAAACCAGTGTTGTTTACTTTGCCGGCTAAAGCAAATATTTTGGTGCCTTTGCTGCCTGCGGTACCAATGGATGCAAACCATTCAGCACCATTATTGATTATAAGGGGTATGTTAGCCCAGGTCTCAACATTATTCAGTGTGCTCGGCTTATCCCAGACTCCTTTTTCAGATGTGTGGACATATTTTGGTCTTGGTTCACCGACCTTTCCTTCTATTGCAGTCATCAGGGCACTTGACTCGCCAGACACAAAAGCGCCTGCCCCTTTATGGATCTTAACCCTGAAGTCAAATCCTGAACCTAGTATGTCTTCACCTAAAAGTCCCATCTCTTCTGCTTGTTTAAGGGCTATCTCCATGTTCTCAATTGCGAGTGGATACTCTTGACGCACATAAACGAATCCCTCGTGCGAACCTATCGCATAAGCTCCTATGATAAGGCCCTCAAGGATTGAATGTGGATTTCCTTCCATCAACGCCCTGTTCATGAAGGCTCCCGGATCGCCTTCGTCGCAGTTTACAATAACATATTTGGGCTCTCCTGGCGCCTTTCGGGTAGATTCCCACTTTATGTAAGTTGGGAAACCGCCTCCACCGCGACCTCGAAGATGGGATTCCTTAACTTCCTTCATTACGTCCTCAGGTGTCATTTGAAAAAGAGCTTTTGCTAATGCTGCGTAACCACCGATCGCTAAGTAATTCTCTATCTTTTTAGGGTCGATTTTACTATTGCTCTCCAAAAGAAGCCTGTTCTGAAACTTGTAGAACGGAACTTCAGACAGATACCGTGCTTTTTTGCCAGTTATCGAATCAGTGTAAAGTAACCTTTCAATAATTTCATTGTTAATCAAAGTCTTCGATATGATTTCTGGTACATCTTTTGCGTCTACTTGGAAATAGTAAATTTCTTCAGGATAGATGACTATTCTAGGACCTTTTTCGCAGAAACCTAGGCAACCTGTTTCTTTAATGTCTACTTTGCCTTCTAGGTACTGTTTTTTGATTTCTACATTGAAAGCTTCAAGGACTTTTTGGACGCCAAGAGCTTTACAACCAGTACTTACGCATACTGAGATAGCTAGCCCCTTAGAATCTTTTTTGTCAAGTATCTTTTTTCTGAGTTTTTCCAGATCAGATGAAGAATTTAACGGTTCCATAACTTTTCATTTCTCCTGTTAATTATAGTTAGAGAGTGTTTTCTCAAGATTTGCGGAATTAAGCTTTCCAAAATATTGGCCATCAATTTCTATAACTGGCCCCAAGGCGCAGCAACCTAAGCAATTGACTGTCGCTAAGCTGAACTTACCGTCGCTTGTTGTCTCGCCAGATTTTATCCCTAATTTTTTCTCTACGGAATCCAGAATTCTCGTTCCTCCTCGAACATAACAAGCAGTACCGACGCATACTCTAATAAGATGACGACCGATAGGTTTGAGACTTAGTGCAGTGTAAAAACTTGCAACCCTAAATATTTGACTGTACGGAATCTTGAGCCTCTCGCTTATTCTTTTTATTGCCTCTTTTGGTATCCAATGAAATTCATGTTGAATATCGAGTAGTAATTGAATCAAAATCCCTTTTTCATTCACATACTTATCTATAATTTGGTCTATTAGATCCCCAGACATGATAGCCTTAACCCCGCCATTTTTGGAGACTAAGTTAAATTATCCTACTAAATAAATGTTTAAAGAATTGTCCGAGTTTCCTAGTTGATGAGATTTAGGGACAAAAACGTTATGAAATCCAGTTAATTTATCACGATCTGTACATTCTTGTCGGATAGGTCTGAAACGATCTTTTCCAGACCTCTTTTCTGTTTATCAACTTTTCTGCGTGCTTCTTTATTTTCTTTCTCGAACCTAGCGTCTCTGGCGTCAAGGAGACTCTTTTGTCTTTGCAAGTCTTTCAAGCGATCCTGTAACTCTGCTCTTTCGTCTCTAGACGCGCTTATTATCCCTGATGTTGACAACTCCCTTTTTTTGCTGAATGCTTCGCTGCAATCCTTATGAAGTGATACTAGGGCGGCTTTGTTAAGAATACTACATATTTGGTCTTTCGCCTTTCTCAAGCGACTCGATTTCAGCTTCATTTTTTTGTTATCTAAAGCAGCATCTATCTTTTGAAGAATGCTTCTGAGAAGAGGAAAACCTTCTTTCTCCGTCGCCAAGGCCTCGAATGGATTCGTCAAGTATTCGTCAAGCTTATTGGTTGCCTCTGGAAAAAGACTGTAACCTGGGCTGTTAACTAATGTTTGAAATTTTAGAAACGGTTTTTGGATATGTCGCAGTTCATGTTTAGCAGTTTCCGTTAACTCTTCGATTCTCGCGTTTAGTTGAGCGAGTTCAACTACCTCACCTTTACTCTGGATTGCCTGCATTTTCTGTTGATTTTGCGCTATCTTCTTCTCAAGAAGCTCTTTATTTTGCTTCCTCTCTTCTTTAGCCTTTTCAGCATTGTTTAACTCGCTTAAAGATTGACGTAGCTTTTCAACCTTAGAAGAAACTCCTTCAGCACGTTCAGCCTTAGCGTACTCGTCAGACAAAAAGTCAGTAAAATTTCGGAACGAATCATCTGCCCTCTTCAACGCAACATCAAATCTTCGACGCGAAATTATGAAGTAGGGGGAAATAGCGCGGAACCATTTCGTTCTCTCTTGACCGATTGTTTTTAGGGTTTTTTTGATTTGTTCAGAAGTTTCGTTGAGGGTTTTTGCGTTGATCTCTTCGGGAATGGTGACTTCCTCGATTAAATCGGAGAAGGTTCCAGCAAGTTTATAGAGGAATTTTGCGCGACGATACGTTTTGCGGTTACCTTTCGCCATTTCTTTTTCTGCATCATCTAACAGTTTGTCGCAAGCTTCTGAGAGATCTTCAAGCTTGCCTTGTGTGTCTTCAAGTGTTTTTTTTGCTTCTGCCTTTAGGGGTTCAACTATAGAGGTTGTTTCTTTGTTTAGCCATTCGTTGACGGCGTTGAGCGGTATCTCAAGAGTTTCAGGCATAGCCCTTGTTCCACACTTTATTTTAAGAATGGGGCGAATTCTTTAAAACCTTTTGTTGAAAACACCAAAGTCATACTTGTTTATGGGTAGTTACTCTTAAATAAGTTAAGAATATAGAAAGCATTCGCTGGAATGTTAATCATGAACCTCGATAGACCAACAGTAAAACTCGCAGGCGCCACCCTACTAGCGTCACTAGCCGTAATCCTGCAGATTCTTCCCCCGCTTTTCATATCACCATGGACTATGCGAATAGACTTGGTAGCCATTCCATGGATGCTCTGCTGGATAATCTTTGGATTCAAACCCGCCCTCCTAAGCCTACTTATCAGTGCACCTCTTGTAGGATTTTTAGGACCCTTCGCTGGAGGTTGGGTTGGAGCCACAATGAAATCCGTAGCAACCATTTGGATGTTCCTTATCCCAGCCATTTTCGCATGGAAAGCAGGCGGAACAAAAAAACTTCTGGAAAACAAGCGACTTTTCGTGGTAGCATCTATTTTGGCAATTATTGTACGAGTTGTAGTTACAGTAATTTTCAATTTCTACTTTGCAATACCATTCTTCTTCAACATGACACCTGACGCAATAATTAGCTTGTTCGAAAATGTAACTACACTAGGTTTCATTGGATTTGGAGCATATATCACTGAAGTAGCATTCTGGAACATCATACAAGGAATAATCGACCTAACTGCTTCACTAACACTTGGACTCATAATCTTCCGAAGAATCCCAGCGTTAACAACCGAACAAAAGAACGAATAAAGACGGTAGTTACCGTTTTCTTCATTTTTTCCCAAAAGGCTTTAGTGAACAACAAACAGAGAATAATAAACAGGTGCCTGTGTGAAACTAACCATAGCAATAACTGGAGCCAGTGGCGTCATCTACGGCAAACGCCTACTAGAAGTATTACAAAACAAAAAAATCGAAACCCATCTAGTCATCAGCCAAGCCGCAAAAAAAATAATCAAACACGAACTTGAAACATCCGAAAAAACCCTAGAAAAATTAGCCGATCACGTTCATGAAATTGATGATTGGAGTTCCCCAATCGTGAGTGGATCCTTCAAAATGGATGGCATGGTGATCGTTCCTTGTAGCATGAAAACCCTGGCAGGCATCGCTAGCGGATTCGCAGAAAACGTGATCCTGAGAGCAGCAGATGTGACACTAAAGGAAAAGAGAAAACTGATCCTTGTGCCCAGAGAAACCCCGTTGAACACAATTCATCTCAGGAACATGTTAGACCTGGCAACGCAAGGCGCCATAATCATTCCGTCAATGCCAGCATACTACCATAAACCAAAGAATATCGAAGATCTGGTAGATTTTGTTGTTGGAAGAGTCTTGGACATTCTAGGACTAGAGCACACGCTTTACAAGAGATGGCCGGAAATCCAAAAGACAGGTTAAGCTTGGAACTTTATTGACTTTTTAAAGATTTCCACGTCGATTTTTCCGGCTCTAAAGGTTTTGCCTGTCTTAGAGTTGTTAACCACAAAAACCGCCGGAGCAAACAACCCAGGGTCAATCTTATAGAAATCGTAGCCTGCTTCCTTGAAGATTTCCATAAAGGGCTTTCCATAGCCTTTAGACGCTGAAGCCGGCGCCTTCTCCAACAGTCCCTTCAACTCCTCATCATCAGCATTCACCGTATAGTATGCAGTGCCAGCATAAATTATCGCATCATTGGTTCTCCCCATCGCCTGAGCCAATTTCGGATGCACCGGCGCTATGGGCGCATATCCACAAGCATGAGTAACCAGTTTCGGATCGAGCCCCAGTTCCGTGAGTTTATGCAAGCCAGTCTCCACTATCCTTCCCGAAATCTGAACTGAACCAGCAACAGAGGAAGTGGGCACCAGAATCAAAAACAGGTTCTCGGGATCAATGTTACATTCTTCAGAAATGTTTGCGACCGCCTCTTCAGGAGGTTCTTTTGAGGTTTCGAGAACTAGTACACCCACGTCTGAAGAGTCCTTGTAACTGATTTTTTCGTAGAGTTCTTTAGGCTTTAAAGCGAGTGCGCGAGCTGGACCAGAGCCCATTGCAGTGTATTTGTCGGCTTTGATTTGCCAACCTGCAAACTGAGACCCTAAACTCGAAATAACCGGATAATCGGTATGAACAAAAATTGA
>SOJY01000041.1 GCA_004376385.1 Candidatus Bathyarchaeum sp. | reverse complement strand
ATCGCGTCCAATGAAGGCTGGCTCAAAAAGTTTGAAAATGCAGGTCTTCCAATTGTGGGAGACGACGTCAAAGGAGTAATCGGAGCAACAATAACCCACAGAACACTAGCCAAACTTTGCGTAGACCGAGGAGCATCAATAGACCGAACCTACCAAATCAACGTCGGCGGAAACACAGACTTCGCCAACATGCTTGAACGGGAGCGGCTGGAAAGCAAAAAAATCTCCAAAACAGAAGCCGTTCAAAGCATAATCCCCAAACAACAACGACTAAACGATAAAGACATCTACATCGGACCAAGCGACTTCATCCCATTCCTAGGCAACACCAAACTAGCCTTCATCAGAATAGAAGGAAGAATGTTCGCAAACATACCCTTCAACATGGAAATCCGACTAGACGTAGACGACAAAGCCAACTCCGGCGGAGTAGCAATCGACGCAATAAGATGCGCACAACTGGCACTAGACAAAGCAGTCAGCGGCAACCTAACATACACTTCTGCTTATCTAATGAAACATCCCCTCGAACAAATGGGCGACGAAGAAGCCAGAGAAAAACTGGACGCATGGATTTCTAACCTAGAAAAATAGCGGGAACAGCAAGATTGCCCAGCAAATCCCGCCCCCCTCCTCATTTCTTGCGGCATCTTACAGAAAGAAATCGAAAAACTAATAGAAGAACACTCGCTTGACGTTGAACCCTACTTCTTGGATGCGGGTCTCCACGTAGTTTACTCTGAGCTAGAGAAAGAACTGACATCCGCCCTCGAAGAATCAACAGAACATGCGCCTAACGGAATAATAGTTGTTTATGGTGACCTGTGCCATCCAAGAATCAAAAAAATCGTCAAAAAATACAGTAACGCCGTCAAAGTTGATGCCCTGAACTGCATCGACTGCCTGCTTGGCGGACACAAAAAACTTTTACAAGCCGACCCAAAATGTGACCACTTCTATCTCTCCCCGGGCTGGATGCCCTCAAACCTGAAGAAAAACGTGTGGTTCCGCGAAATCTTCGATTGGAACATGGAAGGAGTAAAGGAGCAGTTTAGGCACCTCGCCGGCGTCATCGTAATCGACTCTCTTGAGAATTTAGACGAGTTCAAAAATGACATAGAAGAATTCAGCCAACATACAGGACTTCAAGTAAAAAACAGGAAAACGGTGGGACTAAACGGACTAAAAACAGTCATCGATGAAGCCATCAAAAAACTTCAGAACAAGCCTAAACAACCGTAGCCTCTTCAGATTGTCAGAGAATGTTTACGGTATTTGAACAGCCCCGGAAAAATGTAGTAAGTAGACCCCTTTATCGCGTAACCAAGAGCCTTGGCGATATCATACCCGTCACTCACTCTACTTATGGTTCTCGTGAAAACTCCAGCACATCGTTCATAGGAAACCCTTCCAAACCTCGTCATTAACCTGGAAATTTTATGATCCTCAGACACTCCCAGCTCCGAGTCATAGGGACCATACCCATTCCTGAACATCTTGCAGGCAACATCATGCAACAAGGTCATACTACATCCAGGAACGCTGGCTCCAATTACTGGAATTCCCAATATTTCTATTGTCGGAAACTTCAGGGAAAGCCGTGTAATCAGGTTTGCTCCCATGATTCCAAATCTTCTTCCCAGCTTAAGGCTGTCTCTTGGTCTCAAAGATGGAACTGTGGCAACGATGTCCTTCCTTTTGAAGGCAGAATACATAACTTCAAAATAGTTCTCATATTTATCCAACTCAGAAAGAATGTAGGCATCATCCATCTCGGTTCCCGTAGAGAAGAGAGAATCAATGTCATGAAAAACAACTATCCGTCCCTTGGCATGCTTGAACCCTAAATTCCTTCCTATTGCAGGAGTATCCCACCATGGATACTTGATTATTCCCGCTTTCCAGAGTTCCGTTCTATACTCTTCGTATTCCTCAGGAGAAATCACTTTAGAATCACAAATTTCCGGAAACTCTGCGTTTTCTCCCGCATCAACAACTAAAAATTCGATTGCCTTGCTTTTTCCTATTTTTTCTTCAAAAACCTTTTTTGTAATCTCCCAGTTGTTAAACGTCTCTTCGAGGGCTTTTGCATCTTTCTCCCCTCTTCCTGTTGTTATAACTGAGAAGATTGGTTTTGACATAACCTCTCTAAGAAACACAATGGTTTTTATCATTTTTGCCTGATTATCTACTGAAAGCTTGAACGCTTCTTTGCTCTCAACACTTTCACTCATTTTTTAACATGTTTGCCGTTGTAATAGTGACCTGCATAATCTCTTCTTCATGTTCGTCAGCGTTACCACTCTGACTGAAAGAAAAAAAAGAAAAAGGGGGCTGTTGAGGTTTTATTCTCGTTTTCTAATTGCCCAGAAGGCAACGATACCTACTACCGCGATTATGGCTAGTTCTGTGGTGGTTAAGGCAAATGCTGCTGTAGGTTCTTCCGTTTCTATTGGCTGTGCCGCTGATGGTGCTGGATCTATTGTTATGTAGGTTGTATCAAATGAAGAACCATACGATTTGGATCCTTCGAAAGTGGCTATGATCTTGTAAGTGCCTTCAACAAGATTTGTTTTATGTGTATTAGTTAGGATACTGATATTCTTATTAATTTTGACTTGCTCTCTATCTCCCTAAAACGTCATTTTGTACACGAATTTGAAAGTGTATTATCGCGAATTTTAAAATAGAACCTTTGTTAAGTGACCTGTAGGAAGTGCTCGTCCTATTCGACCCACTTTTGATATGTAAATTGACGTGCTTCCTATGAATTATTTCACACACTAAGATGTCGTGTATACTGTGTAATTAAAAGATGAATGCAAAATACAAATTACTTCTCCATAACATTTTAAATGACTTTGAAGCATAGCATGCATCCTAGACGCGGTTAAGATTACCTCCTACGCCGCAAGTCAGAAAAGGAGACAATACATGCCGAAAGCTTCGAAAAAGGAACTGTTTAGGCTGTACAAAGATCATAAAGTGCAGCTTCTTATCAGCAAGTTTGTGAGCGATGAGCTTGGCACATTGAATCCGACTTTTGACCCGAAGCATGGTTTTAGGTATCCAATTGTAGACGAGATCGTTGTGGGCTCCTCTAGCACGGACGACTTTTTGCAGAAACTGTTTGAGGGCGGTGTTCTAGAGAGGAAGCTTTACGACAAAATCATCTATTGTCCGTCTTGTAGTTCAGCGAATGTTTCTATCCACTATACTTGTCCCCACTGCAAAGCATTCGACATTAAGAAGAGCGCCTTGATTGAACACATAAAATGTGGATACATAGACACCGAAGACCACTTTCAGAAAGAAGACAAACTAGTCTGTCCCAGATGCAACAAGGAACTAACTACTCCTGATTTGGACTATCACAAAGCAGGAGTATGGTGCACATGCAATCAATGTGCCAAGAGCTTTGACATTCCTGTTCCAGCCCATTTCTGTCGTGAATGCCACGAAAACTTCACTTTTGACGAAGCCATCTACAAAAACGTTTACTCCTACAGTTTGACCTCAGAAGCCGCGAAAGAGGCAACGCTGGGCTGGATTATGATTGGTCCGATAATGGAGTTTTTGGAAGGTCTGGGATTCGAAGTAGAAAGTCCCGGTTTCTTAAATGGAAAATCTGGAACCCGTCACATGTTTGATTTAACTGCAGTCTCCGCTGGAAAGAAGAACACAACTGCGATTGACCTCGCAACTTCAGATGATGTTGTATCTGAGCAGTCAGTGATTTCTATGTTCGCTAAGATTTTTGATGCTAACCCAGAGAAAGCTTGTCTTGTTGCGATTCCAAAGATGAGCGAGACCGGCAGGAAATTGGCATCACTTTACAAAATAGATTTGGTTGAAGCCAAAGATCAGAATGCAGTAATAGAAGCATTGAAGACTTTGTGTAACAAATAAGTTAATTTCCAGAATAGACTGCTACGTTTCCTCGTTCAGTTACAACTTTAATGGTGTAACTGCCTGTTGGTAAAGAGACGTCATCACGAAGGTAATTTTTGGTTGCCGCAGAATTTACGAAGACGTTTATATCGTAACGTTGATGGTCTGTTGAGTTGATTATCCATAATGAGACCAGATGGACGGTTAGACCTCCATCATTTTCGAAGGTAAATTGAGACCCGTAAGTGACGCGCTCAACGTTGGTGATGATAACGTTCTCTTTCATTTTTTCCCAGTCCATCTGGTTCATCTCGTAGTTCCACAAGACAATATTCGAGACTATAGCCAAGATAATCACTAGGCTAAGGGCGATGACGATTATGTTGCTGATGCCACGGCGATCCCTTTTAAGACGGCGACATGTAATAATCCACAACCTTGGTTCCCCTCCTAGTTACAACCTTAATCTCGTATGTGGAGTCTGCGTTCCAGCTGTAAGTGACATTCAACCAGCCATGTTTATCCTGTTCCAACTCAAGAGACGTAAACGATTGGTCTGTACGATTTACATACACGGCGGCTACCTTGATCGAAACCTTGCCCACGTTACGAAGATACAACGAAACTTGACCTGTTGTAAACCAAACATCCTCAACAATGAGGCGTTCGCCCATATTGTCGTGAAGCCCATCCGTGATAACATATGTAGCGCTAACAGCAATCGACATACCCGCCACTGCAATAACCGTCAATAAGAGACTGCTTAAGACCGGGGTTATTCCCCTCCTGTTCCACGATAGTTTCCTCACATTTTTCTCTCCCGTTACACCACAAATTTGAAGGCCAGATATCCACAGAGCAAAAGAATAACACTGTGTTTCAGACCGCCGCCAACTGTTCCTTCACCCATTTTTCCAGCCACAAGACCTCCAAAGAATGCTTGGATGGCGCTCATGTGAAAAAAGATGCTTCTTGCTTCACTGGGCGGCATCAACTCAAATTGGCTGAGTTCAAAATCCACCATGTCAACAAAGAAGGATTTGAAGAGCATAATAATCGTGAAGAGGAAAACAAAAAATGCCACATAGATGATTGCAAGATAAGGCCTAATCTGAGTTTTACGCTCAGCATCAAACGTTAAAGTTGTCCGCACAAACTCTTCTAGCGGCTCAAAAACCTTCTCAACCTGCCCTCCCGACCGCTGAGCTTCAAGAATCAAAGGAATTGTTTGCCGCAAAAGAGCTGTGTCAACACGTTTACCTAAGGACTGCAGGGCATCTTCAAATGACACCCCCCAGCTCATCTGAGCCACCATTTTCTGCAGCTCTTTAGTCATAGGACCATACTTCCTCTTAGAAGCTTCTTCCACTGCTTGCGGCAAAGTCATCCCCGCTTTTTGGGCTTGAACTATGCTCCGGAAGAGATCAGGGAGATACTTGTCTACAGAACGTTTCCAACGGTAGTCCACGTAATCGAGGACGGCTGGAGGAAAAACAGTAATCACCACCGCCAATAGGAAATACTCATCGAGGAGTGGACTGCCCCTAAGAATGAGAAGAGCCGTCGCGCATATAGTGACCCCTAAGGCACCCGAGACAATCCAAGCGATTTTCTTTTCCCACGTTTCAATTTTAGGCATAAATCATCTCTTCGGTGAAATCATATCTAAGATTACCAGAAATACTATGGAGCCAATAGGCAAGCCGAGATAGGTCAAAAGCTGCAACAATAGACGAGAGTCAAACGGACCAAATCCTCCGCCACCCAGCATTGCCATAACCGCAAGCATTACTACAAAGATGAGTGACCCCGCCACCATCAGAGTAACATAAAACTCCGCCAAAACTGCAAGACTATCCGAGAAACTTTTCAGCGCAAGCTGCTTTAATTTCATGTATTGCTGCGATCGGTTTCTAAGATATTTTACCAAGTTGCCTCCTGAGTGAACTACTGAAATAAAGCCTTCAATTAGCTCTTTGAATCTTTCAGAAGGTGTTCGTTTGGATGTAGTTTCCAACGCTGAGATAATGTCAAAACCGAAAAGCTCTACGTTCCGAACCACGTTTTTCGCCACGTTAGAAACTGCCAACGAGGCGTCAACTTGCGCCAAAGAACGCCATATAAAATCGGGAGGTACACCAGCCCCAGCTAAAATCGACATATACCCTACAGTGAAAGGGAGGTCATCTTCTAATTCTCTTTTCCAGTTGTCTGCTCGGTAGCTTGGATAAGCATAGAAAGCCATCACAGTTACAGCTCCAGCAAGTAGACTCACTCCTACTCCAAAAAGAAACGCCATAACGAGAGAAAGTTTAAAGATGAAAAACAGAAGCACTGGAACAACAACCATAATTGAAGCCGACAGCAGCAGACTCGCCAGAATTGTTGTGCTGACATAAGCTTTGAAGTTACTTTTCATCCCCGACTTCTTTAAACTGGCATCAAGGTCTTTGAATAACGGAAAAAGCCGTGATGATCTTCCCCCGACAAGTTGATAAGCAAAAACCTGCGGTTTAGTCGCGGCTAATCTAAGACTCTCAATCCACCGAGAAAAACGGCTGTTACCTGGAGAGGAAGTGCCCCGGAAAGCATTCTTGGCTCGGTAGTAAACTTTTTTGAGCCACTTTCTCAGTTTGCTTGCAGTCATGATGTTCCCAACCTAGCCTTTCGAAAGACGCGGATGGGATCAACATAGTAGTCTCTGATGACGGAAACGACGTCGGTGTACTTGCGAATCCCCTTTTTCACCATCCAATCTAGTACCGTTTTTCTTCGATTAAGCTCCTCATGAACCTCTTCTTCATTAAGCCCATTACGTTTCATTTTTTCTTCCAAGATGTGACTATGACCAGAATACTCGAAAGTGTCATGTCTTGCATCCCACCGATACACTTCATTGGTTAACAGTTCCCTTGTCTTTGGATCTAAACCAACAATCTCTGTCACTGCGCGAGTTCTTCGGACGGGTTTCCCATTAATTTCTGTTCGCAACTGAATCGTTATAGCATCAATCATTGTCAGGAGCGGTTTCGGAATATTCATTGGCTCTGATTCCAAACGGTGAATAACTGAACTCGCAGATTCACCGTGAATTGTTGCCATTCCCAGATGACCTGTTGCCATTGCCTGAAAAAGAGTGTAAGCTTCTTCTCCCCGAACCTCGCCCACAATTAGATAATCAGGTCTCTGCCTAACAGCTGCCCTCAAAAGATCAAACAAAGTGATAGCTCCAGCTCCATCTCTAGTATCCCCAAACCCTGTTCTTGCAACCGATGGAATCCAGTTTTCATGAGGCAGATTTAACTCAGCAGTATCCTCTACACTAACTAACTTCAGTCCAGGTTTGATGAACATCGAAAAACAGTTGAGTACAGTCGTTTTTCCCGCAGCAACACCCCCAGCTACAATAATGGATGCCCGATTTTCGATGCCATACCAGAAATATGCAGCCATCTCAGATGAAATAGTGCCGAGGGAAATCAAGTCGGAAATGGTTAGGGGGTCGACACGGAAACGACGTATAGTAAACGTTGACCCTCTGCGGGTAATTTCATTTCCGTAGGTCATCTGTATCCGGCTACCGTCAGGTAGAGAAGCGTCAAGTATTGGCATCGCAAGGGAGATGTTTTTTCTCGCCAAATAAGCTAGCCTTACTATGAAGGAGTTCAGTTCCTCTTCATCTTTGAAAATAATATTTGTTGGAAGTGATTCGTAGTCGCGATGCCAAACGTAGATTGGTATGTTGACGCCATCTGCTGAAATATCTTCGATCAGAGGGTCTTTCATTAAAGGATCTATTTTCCCGTAGCCTAGAAAATCGCGTATAATATAGTACATGAATTTGTCCACGGCTTCCTCAGCGATTTTGAGGCGATAGTCCTTGATTATTTCACGAATCTTTATTTTGAGGTAATCTTCAGCCTTGCTTCGTGTTCCGATTTCTTTGAGGTTGACATCGATTTCCTCAACCAATATAGCTTTGATTTCTTTGAGTTGTTTTTCCTCTTCTTTTAGAATGGTAGGTTCGATCAATTCATATTTTATTCGTTGAGTGTTTGGTTCAGTAACAACTGCGGCGTAGACGTAGGGCTCATGGATGGGGTATACCTCCCGGAAAACGGATGCTTTTCTTTCATGTATTGTTTTTGATTTAGTTTTCATTAGCCTCACGTTTGCTCCGTTTTTTAGTTCTTCCGATAGGGAACTGACTGCTTGAACCGGTTCACGGGATTCATGACAAAAACATAGTGTATATTAAGACTTAATAAAATCTATGTATTCAGAATCACTTACATCGCAACAACCAAAAAAATGCTAAGCCGCCCAAAAAGGAGACTCAAGCCTCATGATTTCAATAAACTCGTTCAATACACCAATTTCTTCGGGAGTCAAACGATCTTGAAACTTAGTCAACAAGACCTTTGCATGCGCTTCAGGCACCCTAACATAGAAAACCTCTCCCTCGTGAATGTGGCGACCCACGATGGTTTTGCTTAACGAAACGGCTACCTGCGACCCAACATTAGCTTCCGATGCCGCTTTGCCCTTATCCTGAATCTGCATGATCTCCCCAACGTTACGTCCATCTTCCTTAACAAGAATGTGTCTCGGTTTTATACGGCCCGCCAAAACTTCTACGCCAATAACAGCGGGTTTAGCTTTCCTGAAAACATAACCTGGAAGAAACTTCACTTTGCTCGGCTTCACTAATCTGTCAAATTCTTCTCCAAGCCGGGTCTCCTTCTCTTTTTTCATCCATTGAAGGTAATCGTCGATAAGATTGTAAATGATTTTGTGATTAAAAATGGGAACATCACGGTTTCTTGCTTCTTCCTCGGCGTCTGGCAACACCTTAACGTTGAAGGCTAAAATAACTCCATGAAGAGGTTCACGTTCTTTAACAATTGCAGCTTCAGTTACGTCACGACGAGAAACATCGCCGACGTCAGCCACCTTTATCGGAACGTCGCTTCGTTTCAAACTCTCAGCAATCGCTTCAAGAGACCCCAACGCGTCCGTTTTCAAAACAATGCCGTCCAAGTCAGTGGCAATTTTGATTTGTTCAACCTCTTCCGAAACCAGTTTCACGTACTCTT
>SOJY01000151.1 GCA_004376385.1 Candidatus Bathyarchaeum sp. | reverse complement strand
CAAAATACGCAGAATTACGTTCACAGGCAACACAGGTTGAATCTTTAGATGCAGCACCTACTGGTGTTGACTTGGTTACTGGAGCAACCTACTTTGATACAAGTACGGGCAGACTTTACCTTTATAGTGGGTCGGCTTGGTTTTATGTTCCTATGACAACTACTAGTACCTCGACAACTAGTTCCAGTACCAGTAGCACCTCCAGTTCGTCATCCAGCACAAGTACGACATCTAGTTCAACGTCTACTACAAGCTCAAGTTCTAGTAGTTCGTCAACATCGACAACATTATACTAATGAAAGCGATAAAGAATACATATAAAGACTTAGAAATGTCTTTTGGGGGATACATTCATAAGTTTCCCAAAGGCAAGACTTATTTAATAGAAGACGACCTTTATGAACATATAGGAGAGATTTGGGGCAAAGTATTTGATGATGTTAAACTTTCAAAGAAAAAGCAATATGCGAAACCAAAGAAAGTAAAAGTACTATCTTATATCAAGCCAGAACCAAAAAGCACTTATAGTGGCAACGACATGAGAGTAACGAAGTTGGGACAGCAAGGACCCACTTATGGGGATGGTACACCTAGGTCTGGAACAGTAGACAAAGATGGAGTAGAATGGTACGGTGAAGGAGTTGAAATAGAATAATGACAGCATTACCAAAGAAAAACATTTACGCAGAAGACATTTCCGTTTTAGCAGCGGGAGAGAATATTATTGATAGCCAGGCTGTTGTTTGGTCAATTACAATAACTAAAGATATTGCTGGAGATTCGGTTGTCAGCATTTCTGATACCAGTGGAAACTATGACGTTGCTGAAAGAGTAGAAAAAGTAAGACTAACAGATGAGTCGCCCAGTATTCAGTTGACTTATGAAGAAGGAAAGTTGTTTTCTAATGGTGTATCAGTTATATCGAACGCACCATCAACTGATGTTGCTATTACTTACGAATAGTGATACAATAACAACAATAAAAGTTACTAGTTAGGGTAATTTACAAAGAGCTGTGCTTATGAGTAATAAAGACGATACTCTATGAAAACTGTTGCAATTTTAACGAACTTCAGTGGTTTTAGCGAGGCATATAGCCTTAATCGTGTGGTAATGAACCAAATTAGAATGTTGGTTGACCACGGCTACAAACCCATTGTAATAGTAGGTGAACACTTCAAACCCGTCCAAGATTACGCCCACCCAAATGTAGAATTAAGACACATCCCAGACGTACCAGTATTTAACGAAGTTAAAATGGATGCGACCTTTGACCAAGATGTAGGGGCAATTGAAAGAGAGCTCGCTAAAGCCCTAGATGGAGTGGATGTAGTACTTACCCACGATATCATATACCAACCAGCCTGTGTGAAGCATCTGGTGGCTTCTAAGAGGATAGCTAAGAGGCGTCCAGAACTCAGATGGCTTCATTGGATACATTCTGCCACTTCTCCATATACACTTCAAAACCTAAGACCTCTATTTGTAGATGAATATGCCAAAGTAATTAGCGAGAAATTCCCAAATAGTTTCTATGTCTTCTTTAACCACTATTCAGTTCCAAGAATTGCCCAGAATTTCCAGATTGATGATGGAGATGTAAAAGTAGTCCACCATCCAACGGATATTAAGGCTTTCTATAAAATAGAAGATACTAGCTGGGATTTAATTAAAAGGAAGAATATGCTTTCAGCTGATGTCATTTGTACCTATCCGATACGGTTAGACAGAGGTAAACAAGTTGAGAAAGTAATTAAGACAATTGCTAGTTTCAAAGATTTAGACAAAAGCGTTAGATTGATAATTTTTGACTTCCATTCATCAGGAGGAGATAAAGTTACTTACAGGAACGAACTCAAGCAAATTGCTATTGACTGGGGACTGACGGAGGACGAACTGGTTTGGGCGTCAGAAGAACATTCAGAATGGAGCGTAGAAGTTCCCTATCAAGTGGTGGCTGACTTTATGAAACTTTCTAATGTATTCGTAATACCATCGGTTTCTGAAAGTTACTCTCTAATCACTCAAGAAGCTGGACTATCAGGAGTAACAATAGTAGCTAACAGAGACTTCCCCCCATTCAGAGATATATTCGGTTGGCCTCCGCACCAAGTAGGTTTTTCAAGCAACATAGATGCCCTTACAGGCTTAGATGGAGATACAACAACAGAAGTAACAAATGAAAAGACATTCTATAAAGACATTGCAGGGGTATTAAATTATGATTTAGAGAACGAAAGAGGTATCTATCTAAAAACATTCCTTAGACAAAACAGAAGCACGTCTGCCATTTTCAAAAAAGAATTAGAACCCCTGTTGAATTATGAGAAACCAGTAAAGAAAATATGACCAAAGAAACAATACTTAAAAAAGCAATAGAGAAAGCAGTAAAGAATGGGTGGGACGATGGTGGATTTACTAAAAGTTGGGCATCAGAATATATTATAGGCAATCAATATTTTATAGTAATCTTTGACCACGACTTTGCCGAGGCTTTGTTTGGGAGGAAAAAAA
>SOJY01000001.1 GCA_004376385.1 Candidatus Bathyarchaeum sp. | reverse complement strand
ATATCACGTCTGCCCTCGTCTCGGTTTTCTACGTTATAATTACTCTGTTAGCGCGTGCAATAACGCCCAAATAGTTCACGAAGAGTCTATACGTGAGTCTTATGTGTTCTTCAAAGTATTTAGTTACCAATGGCATTGTTTTACGATTTTGCTAAATGGTAAACGATTCTTCTCTTTCACTGCCTGAGTAGCAGGATAACCGATGGGCATCAACTCCACAACCCTAACCTCTTCAGGAATTCCCAAAATCTCCTTCACTTTTCCTTCATTGAAAGCTCCAATCCAGCAAGTTCCTAAACCATACTCCACAGCAGCCAATGAAATGTGATCCAAAGCAATAGCAACATCAATCGGATAACAGGGTTGCCCACAACTCATAACATGCCCATCAGTAACCGCACAAGCAACAATCACAACCGGAACCTCCCCAACAAAACTTTGCCCATTAGCCGCTTCACCAAGCTTTCTTCTAACTTCACCATCTCTAACAATAACAAATCTCCACTCTTGTCGATTGCCTGCAGAAGGCGCAAGCCTACCAGCCTCTAAAACAGCATTCAGCTTCTCATCTTCTATCGGCTTATCCAAGTAACTACGTACACTTCTTCTCTTCCTAATCGCATCCAAAACATTCATAACACATCTTCTTCCAACAAATAATCTACTCAGACACTCTCAAAAACATTCCCAAAATTCATTTGCACATCTTCCGAGTGCGCGCGCATTGACACAGAACTTTCCTCTGAAAGTGTCTCAAAGAAATCTTTCCAAGAATCCAGAACTGAAATCAAAGGGTCATACTTTGCGCGCGTGCATACTAATCCAAAATAAATTCCAAATAATAAAAAATAACTCCTTTATTTTTTACTATTTTGTTTTCTAATCTTGCGCTAATACTAACGTGGCAATTTTAATTAAAATTAGACACAGCATTTGCCTTCAAAAACCAAACCAGAAAGCCCATCTGCTTGAGCGAAAAAAGAAGACTTTGTTAAGTCTCCTACGTTGTTCTTTTAATGTATGTATGTATTTCATCCACCACAAACTTGGCATCATCAATTATCTCTCTGGTTTTCTCTCGAGTATAATATTCCATGGGAGTCACCCACTTACCAGCCACCTTAAGAGGATAACGGGCGTACACAACCTCTCTCTGTATGTCTCTTCCCCTCTCAATCAACTGCACATACTTTTCTTCCCTCAGCAGTTCTGGCTTCACTCTCCTAAGGACGGCAGCTAAGGCGCTGATTGCTCTGTGATTTTTTGCTTCATTGCCTCCAAGCTCAAGAATCATAGCATTCGCAGCACTTTCAACCGCCAATGAAGCATGAAAAACAGCCGAATCATACTCCCCACCCTCAAAACGTTTTTCGGCTCTCGCAAGATTCACCTCAGAAATTCTCAACATCACTTCTACTTTGCTTTCAGCCATATCCTTGCCTCCTCCAAGTAATCATAGCTACACCTAATTTCCTCAACTCTCTCCCGCAGAATCTTAGCTAATTCGCCTGTTTTATCAACCAAAACATCAAAGCCCTCAGCAACCCCGTAAATGATGCCCCCCTCACGCGAGTAAACATTATCGAGAAAATCTTTCTTCGTCAAAATTAATGGCTCAGCCGTCATATGATACTTCGATTCCAGCTTCGAAATTTCTGAAATCAAATCCTTTTTCACCACATCAACCGACTCTCCCACAACAATTATCATGTCTAAATCACTGTACTCATGCGCATTGTTTTGAGCCACACCGCCGAAAAGAACAATCATCCTAACAAAATGCAACTTTGCAACCTCATCCGCCATCCGTTTAGCCTGAAAACGCATATACAAACTCAATTCATAAGCAGAAACCTCCAGCTCATCTCTTAAACCATACCATTTTCCCTTCTTCTCAACAACCCCCTCGACTTTCAGCCCTTCAAGCTTCTCCGTCAACCACCTATCACTTAACGCTGTTTCAAACCTTAACTCGCTGTAAGTGTGCTTTCCATGCTTCAAAACCAAAACAATTCTCCCCTCAGGAGTCAAAGAAACCAACTTCACTCTTCAACATCCCCTGAACAAGAAAGCTACACCACAAATAAAAACTTTACTAAGTAAAGCAAAAATCTAACTTATTATACAACAGATTAAAGCAACAACTAAAAGTATCATAAAGAACCTCTGACATAACTCTTATTAGCTCGGAAATACCTAGTTTATTCGGTGAATTCGATAAATGCAAAAAAGCCGAGTTGGTTCGAAAGGCGAACTTTTTCCTCCCAAAAACATTAGAGAAAAACTGGGTCTTCACGCTCACACACAAGTCATCTACAAAATCGAAGACGACAGACTTATAGTAGAACCCATCCCAAGCCTCCAAGAAGTATTTAATGAACCCTCAGCCATCGAAATAACACTCGAAGAATTCCACAAACACAGAAAAGAACTATCTCAGAAGGCCGAATCTTGAAAATACTCTTAGACACAACCTACCTCCTACCCGCCATAGGCATCGCCATAAAAGAACATCAGAAAGATCTACCCCTCAAATTGATACAGGAAGGAAACCAAATCTCCATCTGTGACATAAGCGTCTTCGAACTCTCAGCAAAAGGAGCCAAACACGTCAGCGCAGGAAAACTCCCCCCCGAAAGAGTAACCAGAGGCATAAGAGCAATCGTCTACAATGAACAGATAGAAATGATCCCAACCTACGAGAGTCAACTCCTCCTCACAGCCTTCAAACTCAGAAAAACGCTAAACGACTTCATAGATTGCCTCATCCTCTCAGCCGCCATAAACCACTGCGACATCCTACTAACCGAAGACAAAGACATCCAAAACCTAAAAAACAACAAAAAATTCAACGAACTCCTCACAACAAAAAACCCCAAATTCAAAATCCAAAAACCAACTCACATCCTATAGCTAAAAACCCCAAACCGCAAAGAAATCCTGAAAGAACTAGGGCCACTCGTTCCCCTCTTCACCCTACCACTATACCTCATCGAAAAACTAACAATCATCCTCCAAAAACCATAATCATATTTGCATCTAAGCATCAAATCCTATTAAAAAACCGAGGGAAGAGGGGTTCGTTTTTCACATCAAAACTATTTCAGCAATTGCCGAACAAATAGCCAACCTTTTGTTATGTACACAAACAGGTGTTTCCTGACTCGATAGATCTGAAGAAAATCTAAAATAATGGTTTTCACCATTATTAAGTGGTGATAAAATTGGAATCTGGAGTGGAATTCAGGAAAGTGGATTCTCAAGGTCGCCTTATCCTACCTGTTGATTGGCGTGAAACAGAAATAGGCGAAGACAAAGAGCTTTGTATCATAAAAAGAAAAGGATACCTGAAGATAATTCCCAAACGCAGGGTTGATCTAACCAAAAACTTTGACACAGCCGATATAGGCGTGGATTCCATTAGCAACTGGAACGACTTCCAAAAAAAATTCATTGAGGCACACAAATGAAATTCTTAGACGCAAACGTATTCATTTACGCCTACTATAAACCCAAAAAACAGTTAACCGACAAAGAGAAACAGATGAAGGAACAAGCCAAAAAAATAATCACAGACATATCCCAAGGAAAAGAAAAAGCATTAATCACAGTCGTACACCTAGCCGAAATAGTCAACATATTAAAACACGGCATGCCACCAAAAAAGCTAACCGAAGTCATCCGCGGCATCCTCATGCTTGAAAACATAAAAGTGCAAAGCCTAACCAAAGAAGCCTACTTCGTAGCCAACGAGCTTGGAGACGACCTAAAACTCGAAGCCAACGACGCCTTGGCCATCGAGACCATGCGATCAAACAACGTGACAGAAATATTTTCATTCGACAAAGATTTCGATCACATAGAAGGCATAACAAGAATACCCAACTCGCCTAAAACCTAATCTGCCACTTAACCCTACGTTGACACCTCAAAAATGCTTTTTTCTCGCAAACTTGCTTACATCTGTTAATTGGTTAACTATCCTATTATCGAATTTTGAATATGATCTGTTTTGGTTTAAGCGTTCTTTTGTGTCCGCCTCAAAGTATCTTTCAAAATTTTGAAGAAAACAAAAAGCCCATTCAACCCAAATTGTTCCCAATCTTTTTCTTTTTCTGCTTTCATAAGACATCAAGGGTGTCCCCCTAGAGCGGACAGTGCCGTCAGAAAAATACACTAATTTGGTTTGTAAAACCTGAAAAACGTAAAAGTCAACAAAACTTTAATGCTATCCCACAAGAAATAACACAGCATATAGTTGGTGCCAAACTTGAAAGCATTAGTACTAAGTGGAGGCAGAGGAACCAGACTCCGACCATTAACCTTCACCCTAGCCAAACAACTAATCCCCCTAGCCAACAAACCCGTTCTCGGCTACGTCCTCGACCAAATAGCACAAACAGGAATAAACCAAATCGGGATAATAATCGCTCCTGAAACCGGACACTACGTCAAAGAATACATCAAAGACGGCTCAGAATGGAACTTTAACGTCACCTATATTCCCCAAGAACCATTAGGGTTAGCTCACGCCGTCAAGACAGCCAAAAACTTCCTTGGGGCAGACGACTTCATTATGTGTCTAGGCGACAACCTACAAGGACAAGGACTAACCACCTTTGTACAAAAATTCACAAAAGAAAAAATGGATGCCCTAATCCTACTAAAACATGTAGATGACCCAACAAAGTTTGGCGTAGCAACACTAGATGAAAAAGCCAACATCGTAAAATTGGTTGAAAAACCAAAAAAGCCCTCATCAAACCTTGCAATAGTTGGCACCTACCTTTTTTCGAGCAACATCTTCGACGCTATAGACACGATAAAGCCTTCTTGGAGAGGTGAACTTGAAATTACAGATGCCATACAAAAAATGATAAACATGGGATTCAACGTAAAAGCGGAGATTCTTAATACTTGGTGGCTTGACACTGGAAAAAAAGATGACATATTGACAGCGAATGCAAAAATTTTAGATGAATACACAAAATGTGATATTAAAGGAACTGTTCAGGAAAGCAAAATTGAAGGAAGAGTCACAATCCAAGAAAACACGAAGGTAGTCAACTCCACCATCAGAGGACCATGTGCAATTGGGGTGAATTGTATTATAGAAAACTCTTTCATTGGACCATACACAAGCGTAGGTAACGGAACAAAAATTGTTGATAGCGCCATTGAATACAGTGTAATATTAGAAAATGCACAAATAACCTGCGTCGACAGACTGGAAGAGAGCCTAATAGGAAAAAACGCCAAAGTAACAAAAAACCAGAGAAATGGATGCTTAAAACTTCATGTAGGTGACTACTCGGAGGTTGAAATATGAAAGAATATGCCCTTAAAGGAGTAAAAACATACGAAATAAAAATATTGCCAGACGAAAGAGGCTTCTTCGCCGAAGCCCTAAGACAAGACTGGAAAGAATTCCTCGAAGACGAGCAGATAACACAGACAAACTTGAGCTACAGCTACCCCAACGTCGTCAGAGCATGGCACAAACACACTAGAGGACAGATAGACCACTTTCTAGTGCTGCAAGGCGCCATGAAAATCTGCGCCTACGACGAAGAAACAGGAAAAATGGCTGAAATAATCGCCAGCGACAAAAAACCTACAGTCGTAAGAATCCCCGGCAAATACTTGCATGGAACAAAAACAATCAGCAATGAACCATCGTTACTCATATATTTTGTCAACAGAGTCTATGATTACAAGAATCCTGATGAGATTCGTCGACCTTGGGATGATCAATCAATAGTTCCTACGGAAATAAACGGGAAAACGGATGATCCTCGGGTCGGTAAACCTTGGGATTGGTTTTTGTCTCCCCACAAGTAGAATGTGACTAAAATGAATGTGTTAGTAACGGGTGGAGCTGGCTACATTGGCTCCGTTATGTCTAGGCTTCTTCTGGAGAAGGGTTATGACGTAACGTGTCTTGATCGGCTCTTTTTCGGAACCGATTCACTAAAAGACATAGCTGACGAAATAACGGTCGTTAAGGATGATATCCGTTTTTTTGATCCAAAACTCCTGAAAGGTGTAGATGCTGTCTTTGATTTAGCCGCTCTTTCTAATGACCCTAGTGGTGAGCTTGAGCCACAAAAGACGTTGGAAATAAACTACAAAGGAAGAGTTAGAGTAGCCAATCTCGCGAAAAAGTATGGCGTCAAAAAATATGTTTTTGCTAGTACCTGTAGTGTTTACGGTTTCCAAGACGGGATTATAACTGAAGACTCTGGTTTGAATCCTTTGACAACTTACGCGAAAGCCAGTATGATGGCTGAAAGGGAAATCTTGCCCCTTGCCGACAATTCCTTCTCTGCGACGGTTCTTCGTCAGGCTACAGTTTATGGTTTTTCCTACAGAATGAGATTTGACTTAGCAATCAACGGAATGACCTTAGGCTACTACAGAAACGGCAAAATTCCCATAATGCGAGACGGAAAGCAGTGGCGTCCCTTCGTGAACGTGAATGACACTTCGAATGCTTTTATCAAAGTTTTGGAGGCAGAACCTGAACTCGTTACGGGTCAAGTCTTTAATGTGGGCAGCGATGAGCAGAACGTGCAAATTTTTGACTTGGCAAAACTTGTGGCGGAATCTATTGGCATTCCCTTCAATTACGAGTGGTATGGGTCTACTGATACGAGAAGCTACAGGGTAAGCTTCGGTAAGATCAAAGAAATCCTGCACTTTAGTCCTCAGTACACGATTGGAAAAGGAGCAAAAAACGTCTTCGATGCCATCAAAGACAAGAGATTGAATCCTGATGATCCGCGGACGATAACTGTCAAGTGGTACAAGCAGCTTCTCGAGATGCAGCAGTTCATCAAGGACACGGAACTTAATGGAGTAATCTTATGAGAATAGCAGTTATTGGATCAACAGGGCAATTGGGCACAGACCTCGTGAAAACGTTAGAAACTGGACATGATGTTATAGGTCTCACCCACAGTGACATTGAAGTGGCAGACTATGACAGTTGCCTTATCCTGAAGGAACATAGACCAGATGTTGTCATAAACACTGCTGCCTTCCATAAGACTGATCAATGCGAAGAAGAGCCACTCAAAACTTTTTCTGTAAATGCTGTAGGCGCAAGAAACGTGGCGTTAATATCAAAAGAAATCGGTGCCACCTCTGTGTTCATCAGCACAGACTACGTTTTTGATGGCTCAAAGAAAGAACCCTACACTGAAGATGATGCTACTTTTCCTATCAACACTTACGGAGTATCCAAACTGGCTGCCGAACACTGCACAAGACAAAATCCAAAACACTACATCGTCAGAATAGCAAGCGTCTTCGGTGTAGCAGGAGCAAGTGGTAAGGGCGGAAACTTTGTCGAGACAATGATAAAAAAAGCAAAGAACAACGAGTCCATCGGTGTTGTCGACGATATGTGGATGAGTCCCACATACACCAGAGACGCCGCTTCAATATTGAAAGATATTCTGGAGATTCAACTTCCATCTGGAGTTTACCACGCTACAAACAAGGGTTACTGTTCATGGTACCATTTTGCTAAAGCGATCTTTGAGTTCGTTGGGTTAACTCCTGTTTTAAATTCAACAAAAATAGATTCCCTAACTGTGAGGGCTAGGCGACCACGATTTTCTGCATTAAGAAGCACCAAACTTTCTAGATATAATCTGGAACCGCGAGAATGGAAAGAAGCCCTCCGTGCATACTTGATTGAAAAAGGGCACATATAACAAGACTCTTCGTATTATCCCTCTAGGAGGAAACGAGATTTGCATATTGCACAAATCGGGACTGGACGGGTAGGACGACCAACAGCCTACACGATAATGTGCGCCGAGCTAGCGGACACGATAACAGTTTGTGACACAAAGCTTGGTCTGGCAGAAGCTTTCGCTGAGGAGCTACGGCATGTAACTGCAAGTCTAAGTTTGGATGTTGAGGTTGTTGCCTGCGAAAAAGATGAGGATGTTTCTGGGGCAGACGTGATCTTGGTGTCTGCTGGAAAGCCAAGAACTCCTGGGGTCAAGATGACCCGAAGAGATTTAGCGATTCAAAACGGTCAAATTGTGAGGCATATTGCGGAGTCTACAGTGCAAAACAATCCTGGCGCAAAATATGTTGTGATAACAAATCCGGTTGATGCCATGGCGATGGTCTTTAAGAAGTATTCTGGAGCCGAGTTTGTGATTAGCACTGGAACTAACCTTGAGTCTTTGAGGTTCCGTTCTGGGTTAGCCAGAGCCCTCAAATTGCCTGTGTCTGTTGTAGAGGGTTATGTTGGTGGAGAACACGGAACAGGCGCAACCATACTGTGGTCAACCGTAAAAATTAATGGTGTTTCTCTGAAAGACTATTTGCGATCTGTAGGTAAGTCTCTTGTGGAATATGAAATCGATTCCTACATGAAATCTGTTTCGAAGCTTATCGTAGATAATATTGGAGGCACCGAATTTGGTCCAGCGGCATCGTTCAGAGACATCGTCAGAGCCATTATCAAAGATACCAATGAACTCTTGCCTGTTGCTGCGCCAACAAAATTTGAAGGAATACCTGAACAGGTCTTCGTCAGCGTTCCACTTAAACTTGGCAACTCTATTGGAGATTCCATCTACAATGTCCTCTCTGCCGAGGAAAAAATTGGAATAAGTGAAGCAGCTGAAGCGATATATCAAACATTCAAAACTGTAACCTGTTGAGGGATACACCCAGCTTCTGGTATGCTAGAGTGTGTTAGACAGCTCTTCGATGATTCTTCTGCCTGTGTTTCCGTCTCCGAAGGGATTCTTCCAGCTGTTCTTTTTGGCAAGCATCATTTTTGTGCATTCGAGAATTTTGTTTGAATCTGTTCCAGCTAGGATGTTGGAGCCCACCTCAAGTGTTTCAGGTCTTTCTGTGTTGTCTCTTAGTGTCACGCAGGGAACACCAAAGATACATGTTTCTTCCTGAAGTCCGCCCGAGTCGGTTAAAACCAGTTTCGCGTTGCTCTCGAGCTGAAGAAAACTGAGAAAATCAACTGGGTCAATTAATCTGATTGTGTT
>SOJY01000236.1 GCA_004376385.1 Candidatus Bathyarchaeum sp. | reverse complement strand
AGAGTTACGTTCTGTTCTCTGACTCCAGCGTAGTGGAAGGTTCGAAGAGTCATCTGGGTTCCAGGTTCCCCAATAGATTGGGCAGCCACAATTCCCACAGCTTCTCCAGGCTCAACAAGGGCTTTCTTATAGTTCTCTAAGGTTAAACTGATGACTCTGTCTACGCCTTCACTACTCAATTCTGCCTTCGTCAACTCAGACTTTAACTCTTTTACAAGCATCGGAGTCAACTGATCTTCGACTTCGGTAAGGCGTTCCAGTATGTACTCTTTGGGAGCAGGTTTTCCCTTCTCCACCATAATTTTTACCTGATCAATCAGACGGTTGACGTTAACTGCTTTCCCGTGATCACTCTTAGCCGGGTCGATCCCGTCCTCTCCATACGTAAGTTGGATGATGTCGCCACTAGAATTGCGCACAGTTCCGTCATACTCAACTCGAAGCTGTTCAAGGGCATTAATGAGACGCCTCTGCATGTAACCACTCTGCTGGGTCCTAACAGCCGTGTCTACCAGACCTTCTCTTCCACCCATGGCGTGGAAGAAATACTCGATTGGGTCTAATCCAGTAGTATACGACGCATACACGAAACCTCGAGCCTTAGGCGTGGGGTCTCCCTCTTTGAAGTGGGACAGGGCTCGGTTAACGTAACCACGCATTATCCGTTTTCCTCTTACAGCCTGCTGACCTACAGAAGCGGCCATCTGACCGATGTTGAGGCTTGATCCACGGGCTCCGGTTCTTGTCATAATTATTCCGGCATTCTCAATCTCAAAGTCCTCGTCTGCAACGTTTCCAGCTTTGTCTCTGGCTTCCGCGAGTTCGTTCATTACGTAAATTTCGAAGGATCCATTAAGAGTCTGACCAGGAAGACGCGGTAGTGTACCATCACGATAGTCCACAATCAGTTTTTCTATACGTTTTTCGATTATGCCCATATTTCGTTTAATTTTCTTTCGAGCAGCATCAGACAGTTCAAGTTCGTCATAGGAGAAAGTGAAACCTCGCAGACTTATGAAGACTTTTAGAAGTTGGCAGATGTCGTTTAGAAACTTCCGTCCAGCCTGTGAGCCATAATCCTTTATTATCCGATGAAGTATGCTGTCCGATTGTTCGGCTCCGATGGATCGTCTGTCAATGATACCACATTTTAGAACCCCGTTTTTAACAACTACATAAGCGTCGTTAGGACAGTTTTCGCCTAGACAGGTTGTGCAATTATGGCAAATAGTTGATTTCAAAACGTAGTTCAGATCCTTCGGAAGGAAGATGCTAAATATCTGTTTTCCAGTCCAAAGGGGCTTGGGCTCTTTGATAGCGGGTTCAGGTAAATGTCCCTCAAAACCGGACGCTACAAGCAACCTACAGACTTCTTCCTTGGTTAGAACATTGGATTTTTTGGTTAACATATAAGATGCTGTTATGTAATCTCGGATAGCGCCTATGATAGGTCCCCCAAATCTCGGCGAGAGAATCTGGTCTTGGACCTGCATCAGAAGCCGAGCTTCAGTCTGAGCCTCTTCGCCTTGTGGCACGTGAAGATTCATTTCGTCCCCGTCGAAGTCGGCGTTATAGGGTGGACAAACACACAGATGCAACCGGAACGTCTTATGAGGCAAAGCTCGAACGTAATGAGCCATAATTGACATCCTGTGAAGGGAGGGCTGCCTGTTGAAGATGGCGATGTCGCCGTCCATGAGGTGACGTTCTACAATGAAACCAGTTTCCAAAGATTCGGCAACTTTGTCTCGTTCAACAACAAACTCTAGTCTGACCCTTTTTCCGTCAGGTCTAACAACGTAGAGGGCGCCGGGGAATTTTTCAGGACCATTGATGATCAGTTTCCGCATCTCTTCGATGTTCCAAACCGTAACCTTCTCGGGCATTGAAAGCCTCATGGCTAGGGCTTGAGGAACACCGACCTCATTGAGGTCGAGGTTGGGGTCGGGCGAAATCACGGTACGCGCCGAAAAGTCTACACGTTTTCCAGAAAGGTTACTTCGGAATCGTCCCTCTTTTCCCTTGAGACGCTGAGATATTGTTTTGAGCGCTCTTCCCGAACGGTGTCGGGCAGGGGGAATTCCTGAAGCCTCGTTGTTGAAATAGGTTGTAATGTGATACTGAAGCAGTTCAGACAGGTCTTGGATGATGAGTGTCGGAGCGCCTGCCTCCATGTTTTCTCTAAGGCGATGATTGATTCGAATGATGTCCACGAGTTTGTGAGTTAAGTCGTCTTCTGATCGGATGCCTGACTCTAATGTTATTGAAGGACGCACATAAACTGGAGGGACAGGAAGAACCTGCAGAACCATCCATTCTGGTCGAGCAGTTGCTGGAGTAAAACCAAACAACTCAAGGTCTTCGTCTGGTATTCTCTCAAGTCGTTCTCGAACCATGCTCTGTGTTAATCTCTGTGCTCCTTCCTCAAGAATCTCGTAAAAAGTTGTGGGTTTCGCAAATTCTATTTTTGATTGCTGAGCCCCACAATAAGGACAATCCTTTTTCCTTGCGTCCTTCAATATTTTTTTGTAAACGTTGTTTGGAACTTCCCCAATCAGGTCCATATTCTGCTTAATCAAAGCATTAATCTTTTCAACATGGCTTTCAGGAAGCAGAATACGCCCACAGTTTCTGCACGTAGCTTGAAGAATGTTGTGAATTATCTTCGCGAATTCGATATGAATTATTGGAACTGTCAGCTCTATGTGACCAAAATGTCCTGGGCATCTGATGGCGGTGTTTCCGCACGTTTTGCATCTTTGTCTGGGCTCAAGAGTTCCTAACCTGCCGTCCATGAGTCCAGAGGTTATTGGAGTTCCGTCCTCGTCGTAGGTGTCGGCGGTCTGTATTTCCGCAACGGACTGTCTGCGGATGTTTTGTGGGGAGAAAAGTCCGAAGTGAAGTTCGTCTATAATTTTGTGAATTGTAGGTTCCATTGACATTTTATGCTCTCTCCTTCAGTTTTAGGCGAGGAGTTATACACAGGCTCATCATTTCTTGGAGAAGCAGCTTGAAGGCATAGGATACGACTACCGGCGATACCTGAGCTTTATCTTCACAAATTCTGCAGGTGTACTTGCGCTGCTTAATGTCATAGTAGGAGATGAAACCACAGTTTTCGCATACATACAGAAGATACTTGTCAGACTCTTCCAGCAGCCGGTCCCTCAGCACCATAGCGGCGCCGTGACCAATCAAACAGTCTCGCTCCATCTCACCAAACCGCAATCCACCGCCCCTCGCACGACCTTCAGTTGGTTGACGGGTTAACATCTGAACCTGTCCCCGAGCCCTCGCGTGAATCTTGTCGGCAACCATGTGATGAAGCTTCTGGTAGTATACAACACCCATGAAAATGTCTGCAACAAATTTCTCTCCAGAAACGCCGCTGTAGAGAATCTCTCTGCCCGTGTGACTGAAGCCCAGTTTAACTAGTTCTTCTTTCAGTTGTTCTGGACCCTCATTGTTGAATGGTGTTCCGTCAACCGGTTTGCCTCTTGCGGAGGCAACTTTTCCAGCAATGGATTCAAGAAACTGACCAATAGTCATTCGTGACGGCATGGCGTGGGGGTTGATTATGAGGTCTGGAACGATCCCTTTTGGAGAGAAAGGCATGTCCTCTTGTGGAACAATCATTCCTATGACCCCTTTTTGTCCGTGGCGCGAAGCAAATTTGTCTCCCAGTTCAGGTATACGTTGATCGCGGACTCTAACCTTTACAAGTTTGCTTCCTTCTCCAGTCTCTGTGATGAAAATATCGTCCACAACCCCGGTCTCGGATGATCGCACATCAACGGATGTGTCCCGCATAGTTGGACCTTTAACTTCAAACTCTTTGTATTCTTCAAGGAATCTTGGAGGACTAGTTCTTCCGATAAGCACGTCGCCTCCAGCCACCTCAGATTCTAGGCTAACAATGCCGTCAGGTTCGAGACGGCGGTAGTACTGTTCTCCTCGGTATCCTCTGATTCCCGGTTCGGGTATAAGAAATCTGTCTCTGAGACCTCCCAGATATTGGCGGCACTCCGCATCGTAAATTCTGTAGAATGTGGAGCGAACCAAGCCACGCTCGATGGAGGCTTTGTTGAATATGATGGCGTCTTCCATGTTGTAGCCTTCAAAGGATAGAATGGCTACAATACAGTTTTGGCCTGAAGGTCTGTTGTTGTATCCTATGATTTCCATAGCTTTTGTTTTCACTAGGGGTATTTGGGGGTAGTGGAGAATGTGGCAGCGGGAGTCAACTCGGTTGGGGAAATTGGTCAGGTTTATTCCGAGGGCTTGTTTGGACATGGCTGCTTCGTAAGAGTTTCGTGGTGACTGGTTATGTTCAGGGTAGGGTATGATTGAGGCGCAGATTCCGAGAATTGTGTAAGTTGCAATTTCCACGTGGGTGTGTTCGGGAGTAATTTTGTCAAAATCTAGGGCAACAAATATGTTTTCTTCTTCCTCAGCGTCAATGTATTCAAGTATTCCCTTTTTGATAAGGTCGTCCCAGCTCCACTCTTCGGAGCGAATCTTTTCAACATGCTCGGGCTTTAATTTAGGCACTCCGTTTTCGACTATGATAAGGGAACGACGTACACGCCCCTGATCGCAGCTGATGTAAACCTCTTCGCTTCTTCCGTGAACCTTTGCGAAGTAGGCAACGTTAACTTCAGTGGAGACCTCTCCATTCCTGCGTTTTCTTCGTATTTCGTCAACCAAATTCTGCGGTGACGCGGAATAACCGAGAATAGAACCGTTAACAAAGACCTTTGCGCTTGAAGAACGTATGTCTACGTCGGTTTCTTGTACTGGAACCACGTCCATCTGATAGAGGAGCTGTCTAATCCCAGTGGGATCCACGTAAATAGAAATAGAAGCAGCTAAGGAAAGGTTCTTAACCAAACCACAGTTTGAGCCTTCAGGCGTTTCGTTTGGACAGAGTCTTCCCCAGTGAGTCGGGTGCAAGTCTCGCGCCTCGAAGTTGGGTTGGCTACGGCTGAGAGGAGACTGTAACCTTCTGAGATGACTTAAAGTAGAAACTGTGTTTGTTCGATCAAGAAGTTGGGTGATTCCGACTCGTCCTCTGCCCCAGTTACCTGTTGCGAGGGCGTGACGATGTCTATCAGTAACTATTCCGGGACGGACAGCGGCTGAGATTGAGATAAGCTGCCTCTTGATACCCATCCGTTCAAGCTGATATTTTATGTCTCGGCATAGGTTTCTGAAGGCGATTCTAAAAAGATCAGCTAGGAGAGGTCCCGCAAGTTTTAGTCGCTTGTTTTTGAAGTGGTCTTTGTCGTCTGTTTTTCTGATTCCAAGCTTTAGTTCGATGACTCGGCTAGCCATCTCGCCGAGGAAAAGCGCTTTTTCTAGACGATTTTCTTCGGTTCGACCAATATGGGGTAAAAAGTTGCGGTCGATCATGCTTCTGGCTTTTTGGTTGCGGTATTCTTCCACTTGACCGTGGGCGACGCGGTTTCCGATGTACATTATTGCGTCTTTAACAGTGTCGAATCCCGCGGCTTTTTCAAAGGAGGCTTCAAGTTCATTCTGCACTATTGGATTGGAAGAAACAGTTTCGGCGATGTCCTTATCTGACTCTATTCCAAGAGCCCGCATCAAAATCACAAACGGGGCTTCTGTGGGCACCCCAGGTATCGAAACTAAGATCCCGCCGTCAGATTTCATTCGCAGCTGTATTCTTGCTCTGAAACCTACGGTTGTTGAGAAGATTTTAGCTTGATAGACTGGTTTTGTTCCTCGTTTGTCGATGTCCACAAGAACACGGTTTGGGGCTAAGTCTTCCATGGCAACAACGACACGTTCAGAGCCGTTGATTAGGAAGTAACCGCCGGGGTCGTGTGGGTCTTCTCCATACTCGATTAGTTCTTCGTCGGTTAATTGGGAAAGGATGCAGAGCTTAGATTTTATCATAACAGGAAGGTCGCCTATGAGAACAAGCTCGGGTTCCTGTTCTCTTCCATCTATAACTGGAGTCATCTCCAGCGCTAGAGGCGCCGCATAGGTTAGGTTACGGAAGCGAGCTTCCATGGGGAAGATTTCGTGTTTTGTTCCATCGACTTCAGTTCTGTAGGGTCTGCTGATTTTTGATTGAGGATCAATTACCCAAAGTTGACCAAGTTTTATCTTGTAGGGCATCTCTGGGATTTCAATCTTGATTTCACCGGTTTCATCGATGACTTCTTGTAATCCGCTGTCAATGAACTTGTTGTACGAATCTAGGTGCTGTCTAACTAGACCTTTCTCTTTGAAGAAAGACTTTTGAATAGTAAGAAGGTCATTTTGTGAGATTTCCAAATTTTTCTAAGTCCTCCATAATTTGTTATAGTAAGGTGGGAAGTTTGATCGTTTCGTCTCAGTTTTTTTCAAATTGGGAGTTTCCTCCGCTGGGTCGGATTCGTGCAACCCTAAAAGCCGGGGCTCCTTAATTAAGCTTCAAATTTACTTTTGAGAGCTAACAACGTAAACCAACGCACTCGTTAATAAATTTTGTTATTACAAAATATGCATCATATTAAGTTTTCGTAGATTACGCGTATCGAGCAAAATTTTTTCTGTAAACAATGCCAAAGTTTCCGAACACAAGAAAATTGGGCATGTAAAAGCAAACCTGCGCGTAAACATAGAAGATTAACTCTCCCATAGCCTCCCCACTTTTTTGGCGCAACCATGCAGATTGCATTATTTTTTTTCTGATTCTTCAAGTTTCTGTTTCTCTAGAGCGCCAGAATAGATTCTAGAAGATACGCCAGCAATCAGCCCGCCGATTGCATCATTTGCTATTGGACCTAGTTTCCTCAAAATTCCGGGTTTAGACTGATCATACCTTATGAACTCGAAGATTCCTCTGGCTCCCGCAATGTAATTGGCTATTGTCATGCCCAACAGTTCGTCGACGATTAGTCCCGGGCGCCCCTTAAACTGTTCTGCGGGAAGAAGTGGAACTCGACCAGCTTGGGCGTCCTCTTCTGCGCGGAAGCATGCTACTTCTAGGACTGAAACGTTCACGTCTGTTAGTGCATCGTAGAAGCCAGCCTTGAACAGCTCAACTGCCTTCTCCCGTGTTTCTACGCCGGGATGGGGAATGTATAGTTCCAGTGCTGTGTCTAGTAGGTCCTTTAAGGTTACTCCGTGGTCTTCGAGGTACTTGAGTAGAGGCAGGTTGTCGAACTTGGTTTCCATAATGTCACCAAACCCAGATTCAGTTGTTACGAAAGTATTTTCAGTAAGAGATTTAAATGATTGGTTGGATAGTCCATCCGCTACCCAGAATAGACCCGTAAACAGTTTGTGGAATGAAAAAATGTGTGACATAATTTTGGCAAATAACAAACCAAGAGGCACAGCCATGCTAGATCAGCTAGCGGGAAAGAAGCCTCTTTTCACTTGTGTTATCGGCGTTACTGAAACAGCGAAGATTCCGGGCATATCAGCAGCTGGAGAGAACCCTGAGATAACCGATTACACTCCCCCTGCCGACGTTGAACTTTTACAGCTTGGAAAATGCAAATGTATACCGGGAGTGCCTGTGACGCCGGATGGAATCCCCACTCCTGCGCTCATAACAATGTCTGCTCTGAAGCTGGCGGACATAGCAACCCTTGTGGTGAGTGCTGGCTTGAAGATTAAACCGTATGTTCCTTTTGTGGAGTTGGGCGGATGCCCCGGAAGGGACATAAGAACTGGCAGAGCTCTTGACAACGCAGAAGAGGTGATGAACAGGGCAAGGATTGGTGGAGAAAACCTGTCGAAAACTGTTGATTATCTTGTGATTGGCGAGAGTATTCCCGGAGGCACCACCACAGCGCTAAGTGTCCTGTTGGCGATGGGAGTAGATGCGAAGGGAAAGGTTAGTAGCAGCATGCCACTTAACCCTCACGAACTAAAAATAAAAACGGCTGAGGAAGCGCTCAAAGCTGCAGGAATTAAGGCTGGCGAATTTGCGCATGACCCAATAAAAGCTGTCTCGACTGTGGGCGATCCTATGCAGCCTGCCCTAGCAGGACTGGTTATAGGCGCCGCAAAAAACGTGCCCGTTATCATGGCTGGGGGAACACAGATGGCTGCTGTGTTAGCTGTTGTTAATGCGTCAAACCCAGATGTTTTGGATAATGTAGCAGTCGGAACTACGCGGTGGATTGTAGATGACAAAACCGCTGATATCACAGGGTTGATTGCTGAGATTGCTGATGTTCCAGTGCTTGCTGCAGACTTGGACTTTAGTGATTCAACATTTGATGGTTTGAAGGCGTACGAAGCGGGTGTAGTGAAAGAGGGCGTTGGATGCGGAGGAGCATCAATGTCTGCCATGCTAAAGTCGAACGGAAAAATAACCAAAGACGTTCTGCTAAAAGAAATCGAAAACAACTACAAGCAGCTGGTAGGCTCAACATAGTATGGTAGTTTGCTTGAGCTTGCGTTAAGATTTGAAGTTATTTTTGAGGGCACATTCACCTCCTGCCCTTGGCAACATTGCAGGCAACAGTTTTGTGAATATCACAGGTTCATAACAAAATTTAAATACTAATATAGTCAGACAGTTGCCCTATTTCGGTGAAGGGTATGAGTCTTGGATGGAAAGACTGGAATCGAAGCGACGTAATCTACGGCATCGTCGCTCCAGTTATTGTCGTCTTGCTAATCGTGGGAATTTCCCAGTTGGACACGCTCGGTGGTGGCGGATTTGGCATAGTAACTGGACTCACAATGGAGCTTCAAGAGTTGCTTGTGATAGTTGCGGTTCCCCTGTTACTTGGTTTAGCTTGGAACAAGTGGGCAGGCGGTGCTTCAGGTTTCCTCATGGGGAGCATATATGCACTTTATTGGGCTGACAGTTATAGATCTCCCTTCGCTGGGAGCATCTTTGGTTCTAGCACTGTTCTGTTGGCGTATCTTCTTAGTGCGATGCTAATTGGTTACATGGCTGGAGCCCTGAATAAGCGATCGGATAATTTCCGCAGAATGATAATCTCAGGAATAACCGCGACGACCATTGGAGGACTTCTGCTTTTTGGAATCTTTCAACTTTCACCCGTGAACGTGGTAACTGGAATCGATGGTTTCTTGCTTACAGTGCTTACTCGTACAGC
>SOJY01000190.1 GCA_004376385.1 Candidatus Bathyarchaeum sp. | reverse complement strand
ACTGGACAGAACTCGCAGTCACCACAATAATCCTCATTGATTATAGCTGTTCTCTGGTCCTTGACTATTTTGCCGCTGGTCAAGAACTTGGTAGCTTTCATAGCTGCCGAATGAGCATGCAGAGAAGCGGTGGGTGCATCCTTCGGGAATGTTGCTCCGCCACAGAGGAAAATTCCCCTTTGCTTAGTTTCGGTTGGTCTAAGTTTAGCGTTGTATTCCTTGAAGAAACCATCCGCTTCCAGATCAAGACCTAGAATCTCGGCGAGTCCCTCAGTTCCTTCAGCGGGTATCATGGCAGTAGCCAAAACAACCAAGTCAGCTTCCAAGTCGAGGAATCTTTTGAGAAGAGCATCCTCAACATCGACAATCAACTTGCCTTTCTCTTCGTCATTATAGATTTCGGTGGGTCGTCCCTTAATGAACTTGATTCCCAGATCTCTGGCTCTTTCATAGTAGTATTCGTGTTCTCTTCCGGTGGTTCGTATGTCGATGTAGCAGATGGAAACTTCTGCATCTGGATTAGCTTCTTTAATCAAAGACGCATTTTTCAGAGAAATCATACAACAGATGCTTGAACAATACGGGTTATACCGTCTGTCTCGTGAACCAGCACATTGGATAAAAACGATTTTCTTGGCGGGTTTGCCGTCTGAAGGACGAACAATGGCGCCGCCTGTGGGACCAAAACCGTCAATCATTCTAGCCAGTTCAAGATTGGTGATAACGTCGGGGTAATCGTCGTAATGATATTCCTTTATGGCGCTGGAATCAAATTCTCTGAAGCCCGTGGCAACAACTATGCTGCCCACATTCAAAGTTACCTGCTCAGTTTTCTGATCCAAATCAATGGCGTTTGTTGGACAAACTTCAACACATTTGGCGCAGTCATGGAACTTGCAGGCATCTTCATCAATAACATAGATTTGTGGGTGAACAGCGGGAACGTTCATGTAGATTGCTTTGCGGTTATTCAGGTTTGCATTGTATTCGTCAGGAGCTTCCACAGGACAAACGGCAACACATTTGTCACATACTACACATTTATCCGCATCAACATACCGTGGTTTCTTTTCGATAGTAACCTTATAGTTTCCAGGAACTCCCTCAACAGCCACAACCATCGAGTTTGCTAATATGTTCAGGTTAGGAATCTCGCTGAACCCAGAACGATACACACACTTCCTAGAAGTATGGGTGATGGTCTTGACATCAGAGGACGGAGATTGAATACAGATGGCACAGTCGTCTGTTGGGAAGAAACGACCTGCACGAGCAGCCAAACCTCCAAGAAACGGCGCTTTCTCAATCAGGTTCACCTCGAAGCCTAAATCCGCCAAGTCCACAGCCGTTTGCATACCAGCGATGCCTCCGCCAATAACCAAGGCAGACTTGAGAACGGGAAACTCAAGCTTCTCGATAGGTTCAAGAAGCTTTGCCCGTTCGATGGCTGATAAAAGCATGGCTTTAGCTTTTTCAGTAGCTTCTGCAGGTGTTGCCCTGTGAGGCCATGCGCAGTGGTCTTTGAGGTCGATTACTTCAACCAAGTAGGGATTTAAACCTGCGTCTTCAACTGCCTGAACGATGTTTACGTCACTTATTTTGGTAAGGCTCTCAGCCACAACGACACGATTGATTTTTCCGCTTTTTACGGCATCTATGAGGGTCTGTAATCCTTTGCCTCGCCAGAACTCGCTGCCTCTTGCAATGAGAGTTACGTTCGGGACAGCCTTCACGAAGCCTGTAAGAGCATCGAAGTCTAGGATGTCCGAGATCTGTTTTCCGCAGTCAGATAAGAATACTCCGACTTTAGTTTGCTCCATTTTACATTCGCTCATCTTCTGATGGTCTTCAGCAGTTTCTTGTCGCTGTCAAAGACGTTAACCTCTAAGGGCATCTCACCTATGGCAAAGTGTGTAGCGCAAGCAAAGCATGGGTCGTAGGCTCTGAAGGCCATCTCAACCTTGTTTAGCAGACCATCGTTGACCACGCCGTTTTTGATAATGCCTTGCGCGGCATTCTTTACTGACATGCAGATGCCCGGCGCGTTATGGGTTGTCGCTACCACTAGGTTAACTTTCTTTGCTAAAGCATTTTCATCCAACTGGTAATGGTGAATCAGAGTGCCTCTTGCAGCCTCAACTATTCCAACGCCTTCTCCTGGCTTTCCAGGTTTGTTTCGGATGTCCTTGCTGGTTATTTCATCGTCCCTGATCAGTTCTAGACCTCTCTCAGTTGCATACATCAACTCAATCAGCCTTGCCCAGTGAAAAGCTAAGGTAGCATGAACAGGTTTTCCGCCAAGAGTCTTGTACATCCTCTCGTATTCTGCTTGGGCGACTGGTGTTGCCATACCGTCAGCAGCATTGAGTCTTCCTAATGGACCGACCCGGTATAGACTTGTTTCAGGTCCATCAACGAAACCCTTCCAACCAATCTTCTTCAAGTAAGGCATTTTAACGTAAGTCCACGGTTCAACATGCTCTTCGATAACATCCAAGTATTCGGAAGGACCAAATTTCACGAACTCTTTTCCATGGGTATCGACCACGCGGACATCGCCGTCATAGAAGTTCACCTTGTTGTTTTTGTCGACCATACCCATATAATAGGTCTCCAACTTGTAGGGGTCACTTGTGATCAGGTTCACGTAGTCAGCATTTTTTAGAACAATATCGTCAAAGATTTTCAGGCTGAACTTGGCGAATTCGTGACAGCTTTTGAGCATGTCCTCAATATCTTGCCGTTCTTCTTCATTAAGAGCCTTTGACATACCACCTGGAAGAGTACTCACAGGATGAGTTGGTCTTCCTCCAAGAATACCAGTAATCTTTTGTCCATAAGCACGGTGCTTTATTACTTCACCAGCGACATCCAAACCGACTTTTTCTATTACTCCAAGAATGTTACGTTTAGCAGCGGGAGCATCAGGTCCTACAACAAAGTCTGGACCACCCAAGAAGTAGAAGTGAAGTATGTGATCATAGATTAAGTAGCCACAATACTCAAGTTCTCGCAATTTTTTCGCTGTTTCCGGCGGTTCCACATTGAATGCAGCGTCTACAGCCTTTGCTCCTGCCATATGGTGAGCAACTGGGCAGACTCCACAGATTCTGGTTGTTATTATGGGCAGGTCTTCAGCGCGTCTTCCTTCACAGAAACGTTCAAAGCCACGTAGTTCCGGAACTTGGAAGTAGGCGTTTTCTACGTTTCCGTCATCGTTTAGGAATATGGTTATTTTTCCGTGTCCTTCTAGTCTTGTTATGGGGTCTATTACTATTTCTCTCATTTCTTCACTTTCCTCCTAAGAATAGAGTTAGCTAAAGAATACATGTAGAATGTTCCTATGGGATCCACAACCTGCTTAACAACTTCAGGGTCTGTAGCAATGGATGCAAGGGCGCTTATAGCCGCAGCACCTTGATCGATCACACGGGGACCTGGACCACCACAACCAGTGCATGGCTTGTTAACATTTGGGCACTGGGCGCCGCAACCGGCACGAGTAGCTGGACCCATACAGATCACGCCTTGATCCCAGAAACAGGTTTCGCCATCGTCATCAATTTCGTAGATTCTCTTTATTTCAGAGAGTTGTTTGTCATTCTTTTCCCTTGGGCACTCGTCACAAATGGACTTGTTTGGCAAGAAGCTTGAACCTTTCGGAGGCAAATTGCCGCTTATGAATGCATTAAACATTTCCAGAATTGCGGGAATAGGTGGAGGACAACCAGAAATGGTGTAGTCAACATCCACAGTTTGGGGCAAAGTTTTTACAGTGTCATAGATTTCGGGGAGCTCAAGCTCTCCTTCTTTGACTTTGACACGTGTTTTAGGCGTCACAGATTCTGGATTTTCGGTTGATGGAGTTTCAAGATAGGCTCGCTCAAAGACAGCATCCTTGTCCCAAAGATTCGCGAGGCTTTTCACACACCCATCGTTGGCGCATGAACCGAAAGCCACGAGTATCTTTGATTTCTGTCTTAGAAGTTTAGCCATCTTCTCATTTTCTTCTGTTCTTATTGCGCCGTTGAAGAAGCAAGCGTCTATACTCTTCTCTGGCATAGCTTCGACATCTTTGTATTTGATGTCTATTGCTACAGGCCAGAAAACAATGTCAGCAGCTGCAACGACATCCAAGATTTTCTCGTTGATGTCCAGAACAGCTACTTCACAGCCTCCACAACTAGCCGCCCAATAAAAAGCGATCTTTAGTTTTTCCTTTCCCATTAGGAATCACCGTTTACAAGAAACTCGATTAAAGTTAAGCGGGCAAATAAAGCTTTCTTTTTATCTCAAAAATTTGAGACAATACTAAAGAAGAGATAATGGGTTGCATAGCCCACCAAAAGGCTAGGCTTGTGTTTTAGAACGTTGTGTACAGCGATGCTATCGAAGTTTCCTCAATAGCATTTCTGCAGCTAATACCATGGGCTCCCAAGTTTCACACACAGGAGGCGCGTAACATGTTTCAGCTTTCGCCAGTTCTTTAATGGTCATTTCGTTTTGTATAGCAAAGGACAAAGCGTTTACGCGTTGTGTTACTTCTTCGCCACCAATGATTTGAGCCCCGATTAGCTTCCCAGTTTCCTTGTCTGCGATAAGCTTGATTCTGATGGGCAATGCTCCGGGGAAGTAGTCAGCCCTTGTTTTTGAAACTATGGTTCCTGACACCGTTTCTATTCCGGATCGTCCCGCCATGAATTCTGTAAGTCCAGTTCCGCCGATTTCAGTTTCAAACAATCGGGTAATCCAAGAACCCATAGCTCCGATAAATGTGGAGTATCCTCCGGCAGCGTTGATTCCCGCTACTTTTGCTTGTTTCACAGCTGTGGTTCCAAGCTGGCTCATTGTAGGTCTGCGAGTGACAAGGTGTATCGATTCGACACAGTCACCAGCTGCGTAAACGTCCTTGATGTTGGTTTCCATTCTCAAGTTGGTTTTTATGCCCTTTTGTCCAAGCGCTACTCCAGCATTTTTGGCCAATTCAACATTGGCTCTTACGCCGGTGGCTACAACGACCACGTCTGCTGGGATTGTTTCTCCTGCAACAAGAACTCCAGTAACTTTGTCGGTTCCAAGGAATTCTTCTGCTCCTTTTCCGACAATGATGTTAATGCCTTTCTCTTCAAGCATTTTTTGGACGCGATCAGCCATAGCTTTGTCCAGCAGAACGGGGAGAACGTATGGTAGAAACTCAACGACTATGGTTTTTAGTCCTCGTTCAAGGCATGCTACGGCAACTTCTAGGCCGATTAGCCCAGCGCCGATAATAACTGCTGATTTTGCTGTTTCAAGTGCTTTGTTGATTTTTTCTCCGTCGTCTATGGTTCGAACAACGAAAATTCCCTTCTTTTCTCGTCCCTTTATGGGAGGCAGGAAGGGGTCAGCGCCGGTGCTTATCACTAAACGATCATATGAAAGAGTTTCTTTGGTTCCGCTCTTGTCATGTATATCTACAGTTTTTGCTTTCGAATCAACGTTTGTTACTGTGGTCTCTGTTAGAAGGTTTAGTTTCATCATTTTGTAGAATCTTTCTGGAAAGACCACTAAGTCATCGAAGGTTTTTATGTGTCCTCCCAGAACGAAGGGGAGACCGCAACGAGAGTATGCTGGTTTCTTCTCTTTTGTTATAAGAGTTATTTCAGCGGTTCTATCGGTTTTCCTAGCTGCAGAAGCCGCATCAAGACCTGCAGCATGGGCTCCAATAATTATGATTTTTCGGGTCATTTAAATCTCAACTCTGGATGTCAAATTAAGAACTGGTTTCCATATTAATCTTATTCTCAACGGATAGTTCTAGTCAAAAGTAGAACAAAAAATGCTCTAACTTTGCTCTTTTACAAGGTAGTACTGACGAGTCTTAGCATCACATTTGATTTTACTGTCACTGAAGAGTTTCCGTAAAGCCTTGAAAACTGATTTCTCAGGTTTTTCAAGATTTTCCGCGATGTCAACGAGACTTAGTGGCTTTTCCGAAGTTTCTAGTAACGAAATTATTTGTTTATGAATCTTAGCCATTATGGATTCCAGCCTATTTATCTTCACATTAATTGTCTAATCATAGATAAAAAATCTTTCATTAAAAAATAAAGTGAATTGGATTAACCCCTGTTAAGAACCTCACCTGTTTCCCTAGGAAAACCTAAAGGCACTTACCCCTAAGCTAGGTTAACCCTCTTTTGCGAGTTCTTTGTGCCACTCCACAGCTGCATCGAAGTTCAGGATCGCTTTCAAGTCTGCATCTAGATTTGATGGGGCTACGATTAGAACCCATCCTTCCCCATAGGGATCTTCATTGAGTAACTCAGGTTTGGACTCCAGTTCTTCATTTACAGCTTCAACGGTGCCGCTTACTGGAGCAACAAAATCGGAAACGGCTTTCACAGACTCTAAGGTTCCGAAGGGCTCATTCTGGGTTATGGTGTCACCGACGCTTGGAAGTTCGACGTATACGATGTCATGGAGTTGTTTCTGAGCGAAATCGATCATTCCGATCTTCACTTTTCCGTCTTCTACGCTTGCCCAGAGGTATTCTTTGTGGTAACACAGGTTTTCAGGCACTTCATAGTCTTCTACCTTGACCATATTTTCCACCTTATTTCAGTTACCGTATTGTGATAGCTGTTTATCTTAAAAAGATAACGATTCGAACAAAGGAAAAAAACCATCCAGTAAAGCATGGAAGAGAAGCAACGTTTAAGCAAAAATGACTTATTCTCATAAAGGATACAGGAATTTAGGCGACAGGTCATGCTTGAGGAGATAGAAGAGGCAAACGCGACAGACTGGAAAGAACGAATTTTAGAGGCAAAAAAGTTGGTTGTGGTGCAGTTCTGGCATCCATTCTGTCCCCATTGTCAGGCAATAAAACCAGTTTACGACGAACTAGCTGCAGAATATGGAGACAAACTGAAGTTCACTAAACTCAATGTCGTAGATAGCCCCGAAAACGAGAAACTTGCTGGCAAATATGGTGTGATGGGAACGCCTACATTCCTGTTTTTCTGTGGAGGAAGACCAATTAACGGTGTTGTTGGAGCACTTCCAAAAAAAGACTTGGCACAGGCAATAGAGTTCACCATCATGAAACACAAAGATTGCACAAAGAAAAGTACACCCCTAAAGTTATCTTACATCAGCTAAAACAATCCAGAATATATCTGATTGCCTCGAAAGAATCAAGGCTTGATGGCTTCAAAAATCTGGGAACAGCAGAGAGACGAGAATGATATTTTTAGCTTCAGGGATTCTGCAAGCTGGATTGCTTCCTCGACGGGAAAGGCTATTGCGTTTACGCCAGCTTTAACAGCAAGCATGTCAGTTCTTTTTCTATGTTCACCTTTGGGTCTCATGCACCCCAAAACAAGTGGAGTCTCTGGCATCAATAGTCGGGCAGAAGCAAGAATTTTTATGATGTCTTCTGGTTCAGGTGGACTCACGTTTTCCATGGGCGTCCCACGGATAGGCATGAAAGCTATCGTTATGACCGCTGAAGGAGAATATTTTGCAATCATTTTCAGTGCCTCAAGTTCGCCCTTCAGTTCTCCGTAATGTAGCCCCACAAGCACGTGTGGAACAAAGGGAATTCCTGATTCGTGGAAAGCCCGTAAAGACCGTTCATAATCTTCAACGCTAACATCGAGATGGTATACTTCACGGATTGTTTCGTCGGAGCCAATTATGTCGATTAACGCAGCGTCAACTCCAGCAGCCTTCAACTGTTTTGCGGTTGAAAAGTTGATTACCCCTGTGTGAACAACAACAGTTAGACCCAGCTCCTTCTTTATCTGGGCGATAGCGTCTATGAACTTGTCGATGGGAACAGAACCGTCTGGAAGGCATCCTCCGCTTATGAGGCAACCAACTGCTCCATTGTTTTTCAGTTTTGCACAGAGATCAAAGAGCCCTTCGGGAGTCAGAGCTGGAACCATTGTATCTAATACTTTTCCGTCGCAGTGTTTACATTTCAATCCACAAGAGGAGTCTGTAATTGAAATCGAAGGAAAAGCATCGTGAGAAGAATGAAAATATTTGGTTTTGTAGTAGACAAAACTTGGAGCATAGAACCGAATCTTCCCTGTCCGGTTGAGAATAACCCCATTCTCAATTAATGAAACTAATTCGTTTTTTGGCATCCGCCATATGGTTTCAGCGTCTAGGCTCGTCATACTCGCTTAATCATCTTGGGTTTCTAAAAACCTTTTGAGTACACATCAAATAACCTATTTCTTTAGCGGCTCCGGCTTTTTTCTTCCATCAAAGACATGATGCAACGCAAGGATTGGATGATGTAACAACATTCGGGGTCCAGAATACCGCATAACCTTCGTTATCTTCGCCTTCAAATCTGGCTTATAGCAATGAACTAAGCATTTGCCACAAGTTGATTTGTTCTCTTGAAAAGGACACTTTGACAGGCGCAGCATTGCATAATCATGTAGCTCACTACATTCTGGACAAAGTTCACCACGAGTTCCGTGATGTTTACTGCAATAAAGGCGTATCATGGCATCAACAGTTTTTTTCTCGCGTCTTATTCGAGGACCATCAGCCATTTTCAATTCCCCAAAGAATAATCAAAAAAGGAGAGAGAAAAAGCCTATAAGAAGTTTATGTTTTAAGATTTTGCTACCTCTTTACGGCATAAAGTCCCAAAAAATTTGATCATTTTAGCCTTCTTTTTTGGGAGAGATAAATATAGGCGCCAAATTACTAAACTGTAGAACCTAAAAAAGGTGTTTGGTGATACCAAATGACTGACATATGCTTTCCCGAAAGAATTCGCGTTTCTACAGGCTCAGCCATGGTACTAGGCTTGTTAAGAGGCAAGCTAGATGCCAAGCCCACGACTACATATCTGCTTATGTGTCGAAACGAAAAATGCTCTGCCAACTGCGGTTTCTGCCCCCAAGCAAGAAAAAGTAAAGGTAGAGCAGACATGCTCTCCCGAGTAACTTGGCCCGCATTCCCGACAAGACAGGTAGTCGATGGAATAGAGAGAACCGCAAGAGACGGATTTATAAAGAGGGTTTGCGTCCAATCGTTGAATTATCCAGAAGTTTATGATGACGTTTTGCTTCTTGTTAGGAAAATTAAGTCTAGAGTTAGTGTGCCCATTTCTGTT
>SOJY01000055.1 GCA_004376385.1 Candidatus Bathyarchaeum sp. | reverse complement strand
ACACTGGTTTCAGGTATCCAGAACATTCCAGATTTCTTGTACAACGGCACAGCTCGCAGGTTTCCAGCCCAAGTGTCGAGGTCAACCCGTCTAAGGTTGCTTTGAGCTGCTATTTGCAGCGCCCTAAGGATTAGAGCCTTTCCATGCCCCTTTCCAAGATAGTCTGGGTGAGCACCGAAGACCCCTATGTAGGCGGCTTCTGGGTCTTCATAGTGGGGATGAAGAGTACAGATCCCAGTAAACTTACCCTCATGAGTCGAGATTAAGATAGAGATGCATTTGACAGAGACAGGAAAGGAATCAAGCACCCTTTCAGCTGTATAAGGAACACCGCCTGTGAACCCTCCAGGCCACAATCCCTCCTTATCAAACGAATTGAAAAGATCCGCGAGTTTGGAAGCATCTTCTCTCTTAAACTCGATTATCGTAGGCTTGAGGCTTTGCGCGTTGTTCATTCAATATGCTCTCCTAGCTTTATGGTACAATGAAATGTCGAATCTTCTGTCAATAGACCATTAACCAGATTTAAAACCTTTCGATACAAGATGGGCTGGTGTGCTGGACGTAACCCGTCTTAGGGCTTAGTAATTTCTTGTGTTGTGTCATGTTCTCATCTCTTTCTAGTCAAAACAGGTGGTGTTTTTTATCTCTTTGGTTTGTTGATTACCATGAAGGGTTTACCCGTTTCTAGTTTTTGTCTCTTGTTGAGGATGTTGGTTACTGCGTTTGTTAGAGCGAATACGCTGTGTATTAATGTGCTAGGGGAAATTGCGCCTTTGACTTCTATTGCGTAGCGTGTGTGGTCGCTGTCACCTAAGAATGTAATGGTTATTATGGTTTTTTTCATGCATGCCTGTCATTGTGGGCGGGGGAAGGGGTACAAGGGGAAACTGCGCTTCGGGGGGTTTCCCCCTGTTCCTATGGCTTCGGGTGGGTGTGGCAATATGAATAGCCGAGCGACCAGCTCGGCTGGTATCATGCCCTCAATTCCAAGTAAAAGGTATAGCAAACACTAGAATAGGTGATATCCATATATACGAAACAAAAATAGGTGGTGTTTTTTATGAAGGAAAAAGATGAGCATAGTCCTGTCGTGCTGAAGTTGGTTTCGAAAGGGAAGAGCGGAGTTCAGATCTCAAGTGTTCCCATGAAGAAGTTAAAGGCTCTAGAAGAGTGGCATCAGAAGAACTATCATCCCTGCAAATGGCGAATAAGCGAGGATGGAAAAAGCCTCCTACTAATGTGAGGCATGCATGCATAGGTTTAAAATAAGTGTTTTTCTACTGTTGTGGTGCTAGTAAGTGTCTGTCTGCTGTTGTGGTGCTAATGAGTGCTTTAGTATCTAATTTTTGTTTTTAGCCCTTCTTTAGTTTTTGGCGTTGTTTGTTTTTAGGTGTCGCTCATTTCGGGTGTTTTGGTTTTGCTTGTTGTAGTTCGATTTATTTTTCATGCATACCTTTCATGAGTCGCAGAGAATTGTGTAAGGTGAGTATTCTTGATTCGTCATTTTCAAATGTTAGCGTTATAGAATCTGTCATAAGTAAGAACGTATTCATATTGATGGTTAAAGAGTTCTTGGCAGATTTAATCAGCCTCTTATGGAATCAAGGTATCATGGGGTACAGAAGCACGTTTGCATCTCCATTGTTGGAGTTTTGGATGTGTACGGAGTTGAGGGCTTATGTGTAGTTTTTCGTCTTTTCAAGAGGACAGTTTTTAGAGTTGCGTTTTTTGAAGGAACGTCTTGCATGCATGCACCATATGAGTAATCTTGGAAGTTATGTGCAAAGAGGTATTCAGGAATGGTAGAGATCCATCGGGGAGTATACAGTTAAAATAGTTGCTAAACAATATTTTAATGATTTCTATGTCTCTCGTTGAAGTTATTCTTAGTCGAAGAAGCATCAGACGTTATGAACCGAAAGAAATACCTGAGGATGTATTGAATAAGATTCTTGAAGCCGGTAGACAAGCTCCATCTGCAGCAAATAGGCAACCATGGCACTTCATTGTTTTGACTGATTATGAGCTTAAGAAGCAGTTGTCTAAGTGGATCTTCACTAGACACGTTAAGAACTCTGCTGTAACAATTGTTGGGTGTGCTAAGGCAGGTCTTATTGATCGAAAATTGTCAGTAATTGACACTTCTATTGCTTTACAGAGCATGGTTATTGCTGCTTGGTCTATGGGAATAGGTTCATGCTGGATAGGAGGCTTCAAAGAAGAAAAAGTCAAGCAACTTCTGAACATTCCTGATAAATGGAAAGTTGTAGCACTCGTTTCCTTTGGATATCCTGCTGAGAAACCACATGCGAAGAGAAGAAAATCCATTGAGAAAATAGTGAGTTACAACAAGTTCTAAGAAAATAAAGTCTTCTCCATAACCCAAACTTCACCTTTCATCTCAACAAAATGCATGCATAGCGGTGTTGATGTTTGCTTGTTGTTTCTGTTGCGAAAGGAGCGAAGCGACTTGAGCAATGGTTTGAATAACTTGCTGATACAGAAAAAAAGAGAGTGTTGTTATGCCCATTCGCGCGATTAATAAAATACCTAATAGCC
>SOJY01000264.1 GCA_004376385.1 Candidatus Bathyarchaeum sp. | reverse complement strand
GAAAACTAGCTTTTTTCTGAAATTCGCACTAGCAGTTACCTGTTAATTCGCTGAAAAACTTGAGCGCTTCATCTTTTCCCTTGACGCCTTCAAGGATTACGATTCCGCTTTTGAGAACACTCGCCTTAACACCTTGGAGAACAAAGGTTAGTCCGAGCTTGCCTTCAACTTTGATGCTGAACCCCTTCTTCGCCAAGTAGTTCGCCAATTCTACAAGATTAACATCCAAGTTCTCTTCTGGAACGATAACGAATACCTTCTTTCCTTTTCGTCCACAGATTTCCTCCACCAACTCATGCTTAAGGGACATAAGAGAACCTGACGGATGCTGCCCACAGACTGGACAGGACTCAACCTTTGAGAGGCTGATTTCGTTGAATTCCATTTCATCTAGGTCAAAGTGAAGAAGCTTGTTAGCTAAACGAGGCTGCTTTCCTGTAAGTATCCTGATTGCCTCGCTAACTTCCAGACTTGCTATTATATTCACCAGAGACGGATGAACCCCCACCACACCGCATTTAGGCAATTTTTTGTCATCAAGGTTACCATAAAAGCATTCGAGGCACGCTGTTTCTCCCGGAACTATCGTGGACAGGTTACCAGTGGTTGTTATTGCAGCTCCGAAAACGTAGGGTACACCAAGTTTAGTGCAGGCTCTGTTGATGGCGTAACGGGCAACCATGCTATCTAAGCCGTCGACCACAACATCCATACCCTGAACGATGCCTTCTGCGTTGGTTTCGTTTACTGAAAGCGGAAGAGGCTCTACTGTGATGTAAGGATTCAAACGCTGTAACCGTTTAGCGGCAGCTTCAACCTTTGGGTATCCCAAATCATCAACGCCATAGAGGTGCTGACGATGCAAATTAGTCAACTCCACCACATCCCGGTCAACGATACGCAGATGCCCAACTCCCATAGCCGCCAGCTGCATCGCCGCGGGAGACCCCAACCCGCCAACACCCAGCAAACAGGCTTTCGAGTTTTTTAGTTTCAACTGGGCATTGTAACCAAGTTCAGCCATAACAACCTGCCGAGAATAGTATTCCAGTTCTTCTTCTGAAAGCTCCACGGTAACAGATTGTTCAGGCTTAACCATCTTCTTCACCCCAAAGAGAGACTTGAAAGGGCAACTTGGTTCATGCTCAGCGGAGCATCAAACCATTAAAAGAAGCGTCCATGCCAGCTTTTAAATAGATTACTACAAAAGCACCTCAAGCCAAACTACCGAGTGTTCGAGGCAGACGCCAAGATTCGATTAACTTCATCTACTTCGATGTCGCTGATCAGAAACTTCTTTTGTCTTGAAGTAAAACCTGAAACAAGCTCCACTTTTCGACCAAAAAGCCGCGAAAACTTCTTCAGCAATTCTTTGTTGACTTTGCCTTTCACTGGAGCTTCACGGCACAACACCACAAGTTCACCTTCATCAAGTTCCAGCCGAAACTCCTTCGAGTTTGGCTTAACATACACATCCAAGACGACGCCCTGAGCAGTCTCTTGTAACCTCATGCCACACCACAACACTCGGACAGTCAATATTCAAGGAAGGTTCGCAGTTATTTAACACTCTGATCAAGCATTTAATAGGCGCCTAGTTAAGACTCCTAAAGGCAAATTAAAATGTTAAGGGAAGCTTGGACGCTCGCCATAGAAACCTTAAGCTGGATTGAACTAAAGCGACTAGGTGAGCGTTTAGCCTTAACAAAAGCCACAAAACAGCTGAGAATAAAAGACCCCAAAGCAATCGGATTAGCTCACAGGCTAGTATCCGAGACACTCAGGAAAAAGAATTACATCGACTTTCTATTAAATTCGGTTTTAGCACCTCGATCCCTTAACGACCTCAAACTGGGCACAGGAGCTTTCCTCCGCATATACGTCTATGAAACAAAACTGGCTGACGGAAACTTGGATAAGGCTGCTAGGATAGCGAGAATGGGGCGCTCAATATTGGGATGGTGGAACCTCAAAGATGTGGAAGAGGTTCTCGGAGAAATACTGAGCATCAACCCCGAACAGGTCCTAAAGGGGCTAGAAGAAACAAAGAAGGTGGGACTCCTAACCTATCACCCCACATGGTTCGTAAAATACTGCTTCAAGCTCCTTGGAAGAGGAGAAGCCCTCAAGTTCCTAGAAAACTCCGCAGACATTCCACCAGTCTACGTGCGACTAAACACGTTAAACGCACCAGAAGAAACCTTACTCAAAAGCATAGAAGACGAAAAGATAGTTCTGGAAAAGGTTCCGCAACTCAAGCACACATACAAGCTGCTTGAAACAAGAAAACCCCTCACAAGAACACAGAGCTTCAGTAAAGGACTCTTCTATATACAAGACAAAGCCAGCTGCCTAGCAGCAGAAATCGCAGACCCCAAACCGGGAACCACAGTACTTGACATATGCGCAGCCCCAGGATCAAAAACAACATACTTGGCGCAGCTAATGAAAAACAAGGGAGAAATCATTTCTGTTGACTACTCAAAACGAAGAATACGGGTATGGAAGAGAGAAACAAAACGAATGGGCACAGAAAATGTTCATCCAATAGTTGCTGATACAAGGAAGAGCATACCATTGAACGTTTCCGCAGACCTGGTGATTTTGGACCCGCCATGCACGAGCACAGGAACCTTCGGCAAGACCCCAGACGCGAAGTGGCGGCTAACCAAAAGGTCGATGTTGGGCATGTCGAAGATTCAGGCGGAGATGATAGAACAGTGCGCAGAATACGTGAAAGACGACGGCTTTCTGGTCTACTCCACATGCAGCATAACAGTGGAGGAAAACGAAATGGTGATCGAAAACTTCCTGAAACTGCACCCAGAATTCAAGCTAGTAGAATCAAAGCCCAGAATCGGATTGCCGGGACTCAGGGGATTAACCAAATGCCAGAGACTCTATCCTCACATTCATGAATGCAACGGCTTCTTCGTAGCAAAACTAAAAAAAGAAACCGCGTGAAGCAAAGAACGAAAAATTAGCTTTTTCTTGCTTGTTCCAGAAAGCCTAGCACCTCAAAAATAACTTTTGTAGCCTGAGTAGCAGTTACGCCTTGGTCATAGTGAGGCGCTACCTCAACCACATCAAATCCAACCACCCGACTATCACAAACCGCCTCCAGAAGATCCAGAAGCGTTGACGTGTCCAATCCTTCAGGTTCAGGGTTCTGAACTGCAGGCACAAAAGCAGGATCCAAAACATCCATATCGATTGTAACGTAAACTTTTTCGCAGCCATCAAGGATACCCTTGATTGTCTCAACCGTTTTTTTGACGCCGTCTTTTCGTATCTGATGGGCAGTTAAATAGTCGATTCCAGATTCTTTCGCGTAGTCAAGCTCTTCTTTGCATACTGCGCGGGTGCCAATCTCCAAAATCTTGGAAGGATTAACATCTTCTTTGATTCTCCGCATAAATGTTGTATGGGACACAGAAAGACCAAGATACTCGTCGCGCAGATCTAAATGAGCATCAAAACTTACCACGGCAACGTTTTCGTCGAGACTCCGCATAACACCCAAAGTAATCGTGTGCTCTCCACCAATAAACACTGGAACTTTATCGGCTTCAAAAAGATCCTGCGCAACCAAAGCTAAACGCCCCAGAGTCAACTCAACATCTCCGGCGACATGCAGATCCCCTAAATCGTGGATTTTCAGATCCTCAACATCCACGCCAGTTCTGAAACTGTAACCTTCAATGTTAAGGGAGGCGTCTCTGATGGCGAGGGGCGCAAATCTTGCTCCGGAACGGTATGTGCTGGTTACGTCGAAGGGGACGCCTAAAACCACGTATTTAGCATCTTCAAAGGTTTGTTGACTGCCAGTGAAGACTGGAGACGGGGATACAAAGAGATCACGATAACTCACATTCGGTTACTTCCTAGAAAATAAACGCGTTACACATCAACTGTAACATAATTAAAATAGGGAGGATTTAGGATTATTGGCTCTGCACTTTTTTGGTATAGCAGTCCCAACAGAGTATTTCACAATTTTCTACTGTAGGTTTTCCGCCTTCTTCGGGGCTCACCATATAATGGGCTTCCCACCCACTTCTCTCCGTGCTATTTCCCCTATTTTCCCATATAATCTGTTTGAAGCACGTAAAAGTTGAATGCGCATGACCTTCTCTTTCACATTGGCATCGAGCATTTGCTCTTAAAAACGCTTGTTTTACAACTTCCTCAGGAAATTGACTCATTGCAATTCCTCAACAACAATAAGCCAATATTCAGTTAACTTTTAAAGCTTACGAAAAAGTAAACGCAAACAGAATTGAATAAATCACTAAAACTTGCTTTGGTTACCCAAAGTTTTCTTTGTTCGCTCAATAGACGAAGACTTACTACAGCTCCTCAGGGAACAACTAGTGCACGAAAAGAACTTTGGCGCTTTCTTTCTCTCTGACTTTGAAGCTCTTCTCTCAGGCTTTTGACTTCCATTCTTAGACTCATTAATTCAAGGAGAAGAAACGTGTTCCCGTGCCTGAAGAATTGATCCACCGTCTCAGAAACGGTTTCTTCGCTGATGTATCCCCTGACTTTGGCAGTTATCTCCTTCGAGAGCATTTTTTTCGGGTCCATCTTGATCGAAACCAGATTAGAGCAATAGGGGATAACACTTATGAAAACAGGATTATTACAAAGAATCAATCTTTCCCATTATGAGCATTCATCTTATTTTTGTTGAAAAACTTGATTCGCCAGAAATAATCCTCCACTGTAAGCAAATTTTCAGAAACTAATTTATTACCAATCATATTATAGCGGTAGGCAAGGGATGCTACATGACTTCGAAAACGATCTCAAAGACTGAAAACCCAACTACGCTAATATTCTCAATTTTCTATATCGCAGTCGGAATTGCTGAAGTAGGCTATTTTGCGATCGAAAACTTCACTGCACCACTGCACATCCCAGTTCTGGGAATTTTAAGTTTAATCACAGCCTACAGCCTCCTCAAAATGAAAAGATGGTCCGTGCCTCTTGTAATCGGTTTATTCGTTACAGGAATAACCTTTGGAGCAACAACACTCTCCAACTCAATTGCATTGCAGACTTTCGGAGGCGCCATGCTGTTCCACATAGCTTTGATAGCATACATGGTTATACTGCTGATAGTATCAATCTATACTGTAGCAAGAAGAGAAAACTTCAACTAAAAAAATTCAACTTGTTTCCGATTTTCTAAATTTTCCAAACAGGTAAACGTCTATTTCTGTTCCCGCATCTACGAACTGCTGTTTCTCGGAGATTTCAACAAAACCGTCAGCCTTCGCCAAAGTAGTTATGGCTCCCGACAATCCAGTAGGAACCGGACTCACAAGCAGCGTTCCAGTTTTGTCATATGCTAGGTTTACCATGACAAAGGTTCGGCGTCCCCTTGCCGGAAACATTTTCTTGGCAGCCACTGCCTTAAGCGTAGGCAACTCTTCTTCGGTTCTGCCAGCAAGTTTAACAAGTATGGGACGAACAAACACGTTAAACATGAAGAGGGACGATGTTGGGTTACCGGGGAGAGAGAAAACAGGTTTTCCGTCAACTACCGCGATGGTTATTGGTTTTCCGGGTTTCACAGCTACTCCAGATATGATCACACCGGGCTTCCCTAGACTATCTACGACTTGAGGAGTGAAGTCTTTGGGTCCAACTGAAACCCCGCCGGAAGTTATTACCGCATCCGCCGAACTCAAAGCAGTCTCAAGAGCCTTTTTCAGACTGCCCCTCTCATCGGGGATGATTCCTAAGTTAATTGGTTCTCCTCCAGTTTCTAGAACTGCCGCACTCAGGGTATGGGCGTTTATGTCATAGATTTTTCCGGGGGAAAGGACTTTTCCGGGCTCTACAACTTCCGATCCTGTAGAGAGAACGGCTACCTTTGGACGTTTGTAAACCGTAACTTCCGTCAATCCGATCGCAGCCAAAACCCCAATTTCTCGGGAAGCCAGAAACCGACCTTTCTTCAGAACAGTTTCGCTTTTGCGGATGTCGGAGCCTGCAGCCATCAAGTTCTCGCCTATCGAAACTGGACGGTGTACGAAAACGTTGTCTTTTTGTCGGGTTGTGTATTCCACCATGACTACGGAGTCGGCGCCTTCAGGTAGGGGCGCTCCAGTGACTATCTCGGCAACCAAACCATTTTCCACAACTACGTTTGGAGATTCGCCTATTGCCACATGCCCACAGAACATGAGGCTGACTGGTTTGTCTTCGCTTGCTCCAAAGGTGTCAACAGCTTTTACGGCGTAGCCGTCAACGATTGATCGCGTAAAGGGGGGAATATTCATGGGCGCCACAACGTCTTGGGCTAGCACTCGATCATGCGCTTTTGATATGGAAACCTGTTCTATCCCAACAGGTTTAGCCGAAAAAGTCTGTCTGAGAAGTTGTTTTGCTTCATCAAAAGAAAGAAGTTTCCTAAACATGCTGCTCCCTCACGATACTGGAGAAAAGATGTACCATCACAGATTCTTTCTCATCTATTCCTTCACGGTTTTCGGGAATTATCACGTACCCGTTTGCTTTTGTCATGGTTGTGAGCACGCCAGACCCAGTTACCCGAACAGGCTCAGCGAAAAAGTCGCCGTTTCTTTCAAAAACGCGTACCCGTAAGAAGACTCTGCGTCCCAGAGCCCCTGCAACTCTCCGGGTTAGTTTTGCTTCGATGGCGGGTCTAGCTTCATTTATTCCCAGTAGCCTAAGGAGGGTAGGTCGAGTGAACGCCTCGAAGCCTACAGTGGCTGCCACTGGGTTTCCAGACAGCACGAAAACGGGTTTGCCTTTAAGAATTGCCAGCGCCGTTGGCATACCGGGTCTTATGGCTACGCCGTGCACGATTACTCCAGGCTTTCCTATCTTGTTAACTACCATGGGAACCAAGTCTGGATATCCGACACTTGTCCCTCCAGTTGTGATAACCGCATCTGCCTGTTCTAAGCCTTCCTGAATTTTAGATGTTATCTCCTTTAGATCGTCCTTGGCTATACCCAAGTTTAGTGGCTCCGCACCCAACTCCATGCACAGGCTGGAAAAAACCAGCCGATTAGTTTCCACGATCTTGCCGGGCTCAAGTTTGTTTCCCAACTCTACGAGTTCGCTTCCGGTGGCTAAGATGGCGACTTTAGGTTTCCGGACAACAGTAACATACGATTCGCCCAGCGCCGCCAGTAAGCCCAGATGATGGGGATTTAGGCGGGTTCCAGCGGTTATGGCTACGTTCCCTTCAGTTACATCTTCCCCCATTTTAGAGACGTTTCTGCCAGGAGTAACTGCTGTTGCCAACTCAATTTTGTCCTCGAATTTCTTGGTGTACTCCAGCATAACTACGGAGTCGGCGCCTTCAGGAACTGGGTTTCCAGTCCACAGCTCTTTTGCCTCGTTTTCGCGGACTTTATCTTTGGTTAGCTTGAAGATTTTTGGGTTAAACACAGAAACTCCGAAGGTGTCCTTTGCTTTCAGGGCGTAACCGTCTACGGCAGAGCGATCAAAAGGCGGCAAATTATATTTGGCTCGGGTGTCTTCTGCTGTGATTCGTCCTAGTGCCGCGTGAATTGGGATGTATTCGGAATCTAACCGTTCTGGCTTAAGTTGTCTTAAAAAAGATGAAAGAGCATCGTCCACGTTTGTAAGTTTTTCAAACCCTTTAAGCCGCGCCAAATTTAAGCCCCAGTAAAAAGCAAGAAAGTTAGTGTAAAAAACTTATCGTAAAAGCTAATGTAACAGCACTGAAAACTGATCAGGTAACTGCCGAAACTGACTGCACACAGTTGGTTTATCTATAGTTTATTGGAAAAAAGTGATACATATGAAGGAAAACTTAAATAAACTACGAATCACTTCCGTAGTTAGCCTAAAAGAGACGTGAATATTCAAGATGCCTAGAGAATTTCAGTACATCATAAGGTTTTCCGGAACCGACATTAACGGCACCCAGCCGGTAACTTACGCCCTGACAAACGTAAAGGGTGTAGGAATAAAACTAGCAAACGCCATTATAGACAAATCTGGAATCAACCCAGAAGCAAGAATGGGTTTCCTCTCTAACGCCGAGGTAGAAAAAATCGGAGACATCATCAAAAACCCCGTCACGTATGGCATACCCGTGTGGCTTCTAAATCGCCGAAAAGATGTAGAAACCGGAAAAGACATTCATCTCTTCGGCACAGACCTAATTCTTCAAACAAAAAAAGACATAGAACAAATGAAGAAAATAAGATCATGGAAAGGCTTCCGCCACAGTTATGGATTAAAGGTCCGAGGCCAAAGAACTAAATCAACGGGCAGAAAAGGAAAAGCGATAGGTGTAAAGAAGAAACAGGTACAGCGAGGGAAATAATAGATGGGAGACCCTAAAAAGCAAAGAAAAAAGTTTGATACACCACGGTTCCCTTGGCAAATAGACGCACTGGAAGCCGAACTCAAACTGCTCGGTCAATATGGTTTACGAAATAAACGAGAAATATGGCGCCACAAAACTTTACTCTCCAAGTACCGTGGCATAGGACGCTCACTTTTGGGTATGTCAGTTGAAAAACGAAGCGAACAGGAAAAACAGATTCTAGGCAAGCTTAATAGACTAGGAATCCTGCCTGAAGAATCTGCGCTGGATGACGTTTTGGACCTGACACTGGAAGACATACTAGAACGCAGACTTCAAACACTTGTTTTCCATAGGGGCTTATCCCAATCCATACAACAATCTCGTCAACTTATCACCCATGGCCACATCGCCATTGAGGGAAGAAAAGTCTCCACTCCAAGCTATTTGGTACTCAAAGATGAAGAGGAAAATATAGCTTACACCCCCAAAAGCCCTCTTACAGACCCCGATCATCCCCTAACAAAGGCCACAAGCATTCCAGCCGAACCAGTCTCACAGAGCAAGGAGGAGAATAGCCGTGAGTAAAAAGACTGACAAATGGGCAGTCGTTCACGTTTACAGCTCATACAACAACACAATAATCCATTTCACAGACATCTCAGGCGCGGAGACAATATCAAGGTCTTCAGGAGGCATGCACGTCAAATCAGATCGTCTAGAGTCATCTGCATACGCTACCATGCGAGCCGCAGCACACGCAGCCACAGTCGCCAAAGACAAGGGAATAACAGCTATACACATAAAAGTTCGAGCTCCAGGAGGCTCAGGCGCCAGAACGCCTGGGGCAGGAGCCCAAGCTGCCATACGTGC
>SOJY01000169.1 GCA_004376385.1 Candidatus Bathyarchaeum sp. | reverse complement strand
GAGAAAAAGCGACATAAACGCTTCACCCTCTATCAAACCATACTCGCCCTTCTTGGCAGCGTCTTCATCAAACTGTTTCGCTCCGTCAGCTTTAATTGATGGAGAGTAAATTGCGAATGGCACAGGGTCTTTTGTATGCGTGCCAATCTTGATTGGTGTCGGGTGATCAGGCAAAACCGCAATAACACACTCTTCCTTCAGTCCATCCAGTAACCTTCCAAGAAGCCGCTTATCCAAGTCCTCTATTGTTTTCACCTTCAGCTCGTAATCTCGACAATGCCCTGCCTCATCCGGCGCCTCAACATGAACAAAAACCATGTCACTGTTTTCAAGAGCCTTGAGCGCATATTCTGCCTTGCCTTCATAGTTCGTATCATACAAGCCCGTGGCACCAGGTACATCAACAATTTTCATTCCAGCGTAAACTCCTATTCCTTTAACCAAGTCAACAGCAGAGATAACCGCTGCATCTACCCCATACTTTTCTTTGAATGTGGGCATGACTGGTTTTCTGCCGCCACCCCAAGGCCAAATCATGTTTCCGGGTCTTTTGCCAGACTTTTTTCTAGCAACATTGACAGGGTGGTTTTCCAGAACCTTCTTGGAATCAAGAATCAGCCTATTCAGCAAGTCAACAGTGCTCTTTGTTTCTTCAGTTTTGGCTTGTGGCAAAACCTTTGAGATTTCAACTCCCCTAGCATCGTGGGGTGGCGTACACTCGATAATTTCTTTGTGCAGGTAGTTTCTTAAGATCAAGAAATGCCTGTAGCCTAAACCAGCAAAGAATTCAACTTCACCCCGATTTTCTAGGCTCTCTTTCACCGAATCTATTAATTCAGCAGATTCGCTGTTTGTTATATGATCAGCAGAATAATCAACCAATATTCCATCCTTTTCTGTGATGAGGTTGCATCTGTACGCTACGTCATTTTCATTTAGCTTAATGTTTCTAGAAGCAGCTTCGAACGGGCCTCTTCCAGTGTAATATCTTGTGGGGTCGTAACCGAGAACTGAAATGATTGCTGTGCCTGAATCTGGTGTCAACCCCTCTGGAACTGTTTTGAGGAGTCCACTGCATCCTTTAGCTGCGATCATGTCCATGTTTGGCTTGTTTGCCGCTTGCAGAGGCGTCTTGTTATCTAATTCGGGAACAGGATAATCAGCCATCCCATCTCCCACAATAAGTAAATACTTCATTTATTCATCCCCAGTCCTTCTCCTGCCGTTTAAGTTAGTTCGGTTACAACTGTTTTGTAATGTCTTCCTGTATCTCTTAGGTGCTATTTTTTCTTTCTCTAGTAACCAACCAAATGGTTACATAGAGGTGAACCTGCAGAATAGCTATATACAAATCAGACCCGAAAACAGCCTTTTTCTAGTATCGTAACTGTTTCTCCCTCTTTGTTGGTTACCTTTACTGTGGGATCGGAGATAAGAAGGTCCATGTGATTCTTTGACGAGTTTTTGCCTCCAGGCATATCCGTGTTAGCCCCAAAAGCCACATGAACTGTTCCCCATATTTTCTCTGCCTCAAGAAACTCGCCTACAAACCTTGCTTTATGGTTGATTCCGAAGGCGAACTCTCCCACAACATCTGACCAGTCATCAGTCGCAAACGTTTCTTTGACTCTGCGCAGGTGGTCTTTGTCTTGCGAAACCACGTTCTCCACTCTGCCATTTTTTGTTGTCACTTCCACGGGTTTTCTTAGTTTGCCAATTCCGCCAATCGCCATGTCGCACACAAGTTTTCCATTCAACGAATCCTCAACAGGCGCAACGATGACTTCGCCCGTGGGAAGGTTCATCCATTTCATTGTCTTCCAGTCCAGCTTTGTGTCAGTGAAGAATTTCCGGTCATGTGTGAGCAACGTCAAGTTTGTTCCCGCAGGATTACGAATCTCCACCGTTACTGTATCTTTTAGGTCATGCATGAGCCTATCCGCGTGACCTTGCATGCTCTTATGCTCTTCTGGTGCTAGAGCTAAGGCGCCTTCAGTGAGCATGTCTAATGTTACTCCGGGGCAGTGCCCCAGACGCGCCTTGTGGTCGTGCGTTTCCGTTTTTATGAGTTTTATTCTGAATGGCGTCTCTTCGCGGTTACCCCGTAGCAGGTTAATGTAAATGTCTGGTTTCTGGGCTAAAATCTTCTGGGGCTGTTCTGGAATTTCTGTTCGTGGTTCTTCTTGTTTTTGGAGAATTACTAGTCTTGTCCATAATCCAAGAGCTAAAGCGCCGGTTGCGAAGGCTTCTCCAACCTCAGTTTTTGTTTCATCGCAGACTATTAGTATTCTTTCGCCGCTGCTGGCTTCAAGAACGTTTTCTAGCGCATTTTTTGAGGCTTCCGAAGCTTCCAAACCGTTCACCTCACGGGATAGTATACAATAAATGTTTAAACTTTCTCGTGGCTTACTGGTTATATGTTTGTGTGTCTTCTAGCCTAAACCTTCTATTTTTTACGTGATTATACGTAAGAATTTTTGATTAAATGTGCCTTTTTTGTTTGGATTCCAGCTTCTTTTCTAGCTGGTAAATCAGGAGGGTACAAATTAATAATCCGCCGCCGAACCCTGTAAAGAGTG
>SOJY01000080.1 GCA_004376385.1 Candidatus Bathyarchaeum sp. | reverse complement strand
GCGTTTACTTCTTCATTGTTTCTGTAAATCAGAGAATGCATTATAGTTTCTGAGGAAGGCTGCTTTTTTCCTTCAACATAAAACGTGTTACTCTGCTCTTCGTAGTCTTTCACGTAAACAAAACATTTGTCTGTCAGGTTTTCTTTGCTTTTCAACCCAGACGCTGTTATCACAAACCCTTCTTTTGATCTGAAGCTCAAGTTGCCCGTATAGTTTCCCTCAACCTCTGGAGTCAACTTGTTTTTCTGGAATTCTCCACACCATTCCTTCAACTCCTCAATTCTAGGGTCTCTGGGAGATTGGTCAGAGACAAAAATGGAGTTGAATCTTATTCTTCCCTCTTTCATTCAATCACATAGTCTCAATTATTGGATTGTGTCTTTTTTGCTATGTAACCCTAAATCCTGTTTGGTTCTATGATTACTTTCAATGATTTTCCTGCTTCTGCTACGAGCCTGAAGCCTTCAGCTACTTCTTTTATGCTTAATCTGTGGGTGATCATGTCTACAACATTGATTTGTTTTTGTGCTAGAATCTGTAGGGCTTCCTTAAGGTCTCTTGGGGCTGCTCCATATGATGTTCGTATTGTTGTTTCGTTTCTCCAGAATTGGGTTATAGGTATCGGAATTTTGGTTGTGGGGTCTGGCACTGCAAAAAATAGGATTGTTCCTCCACGGTCTACACATTCTAACGCGGTTAATGCTGCCTTCTCTGCGCCTGTACACACTATTACCTTGTCTACTGCTTTTCCGTTGTTGATTTTTTTCAGTTCTTGCGGCAAGTCGTCTTTAGCGTCGATTACGTGGTCTGCTCCAAACTTTTCAGCCAGTTTTAGACGATTCGGGTTTATGTCTGCTGCAACGATTTTTTTTGCTCCCTTCCGTTTTGCCAACTGTATGTGGAGTATACCCGCCATTCCGCTCCCAATTATCAGAATTGTGTCGTCTTTTTGGATGTTTGCTAGCCTTTGACCTCTGACTGCGCATGCTAAAGGTTCAATGAATGTTCCTTCTTCGTAGGACATGTTGGCGGGCAGCTTGTAAACTCCGGTTTCTACGTTGATTTTTGGCACCCGTATGTATTGAGAGAAGCCGCCCGGATAGTAGTTTGTTGTGTGGAGTGTTTCGCAGGCTGTGTGTGAATCCTTCCTGCAGTAGTGGCAATTGTTGCATGGCACGTGATGTGAAACGAAGACGCGGTCTCCAACTTTGTATTTGGTTACGTTTTTTCCTATTTTTTCTATGATTCCTGTTGCTTCGTGCCCCAAGACTCTGGGAGCTTTGGGGAGCCTGTACCATTCCACTACGTCGGTTCCGCATATTCCGCTGGCCATAACTTTTAGCAGTATTTCGTCTGGTCCAATGTCTGGTTTAGGAACATCTTTGATTCTTATGTCCCTGTTGTTGTGGTAGACCGCTACAAGCATTGGTTCACCAAAAATTTGGGGAGAGACCTAAGCCTTTCCCGCTTTTACTTGGTCAAATAGCTGTTGTGCCTCTTTGGGTGTGAGGTTTTCGTGTATTACGCCTCGTATAGCCCGTATCATAGCCACTGGGTACTGGTGCTGCCAGACGTTTCTGCCAAGGTTCACGCCTATGGCACCCTTCTGTAATCCATCGTAAACAAATTCAAACACTTCCAGTGCAGTGTCGACTTTTGGTCCTCCTGCGATTACCACGGGCACGGGGCAGCCGTCAACAACTTTGTCGAAGTCCTCTTCGCAGTAATACGTTTTGACTACTCGGGCGCCTAGCTCAGCTGCTATTCTGGAACACAGCCCCAAGTATCGGGCGGTACGCTTTTTCAGCTCTCTGCCTACTGCGGTTACTGCCATGACGGGTATGCCGTAGTCTTCGCATTGGTCAACGAGCCTTGCGAAGTTCATTAATGTTTGATGTTCATGTTTGCTTCCCACGTAAATGGACATTGAAACGGCGCTGGCGTTAAGCCGAAGAATTTCGGTAATAGATGTTATCTGTCCTTCGTTGGAGAGGTCGTCTCCTACTACGCTGTTGCCTCCTGAAACCCTGAGAATCACAGGTTTCTCGATTGCTGGGTCTACGCAGTTTCTGAGTACGCCTCGGGTCAGCATTACAGCGTCTGCGTATTGAATCAACGGTTTTATGGTTTCTCCGGGTTTCTCCAGTTTACGGGTTGGACCCTGAAAGTATCCGTGGTCGACGGGCAGAAAGAGTGCTTTTCCGTCTTTCTGTATGAGCCTGTTTAATCTGTTTTGTATTCCCCAATCCATTCTATTTTCCTCCATCATCTTTTGGTCTTACAATTAAATAGCCTTTTTCTATGAGCCAATGATGAAACTGCCACGTAGTGTACCTGCAGTCTGTGCTACATGTCTTCCTGACTTGCTCATACTCCTCTGACCCTGAAGTCAGCTTGTTTAATTCAACCTGCACGGGACACTTTACATCATTGCAGAATTCTCTACGCTTATAATCGATGAACCCTTCTATGCTCAAATCTACACCTCTCGAATAGTTCTCATTTTCGAGTGTTTAACCTAACTTTTAAGATTAACCCGTCCCCCTGAACCAGAATTTCCCACCAGCGTTCATATTAGGAGACTAATAACAG
>SOJY01000258.1 GCA_004376385.1 Candidatus Bathyarchaeum sp. | reverse complement strand
TTCAGTTTGGCTATGCGTGTCTCATCCCGTGTTCGTGGGATCCGCAGCCTTTCAGCACGAACTATTCGGACTTCATCATCCATAATTATGCGCCAAATACTATTAGGATGTTCTACTTAAAAGAAATTACGCAAAACTGGCGGGTCATAGTGTAGAGAGTGAATGTTATGAGTGAAGAAGCAAAAGAGAAAAAGGAACGGTTGACTGATGCTGAGATAGAAGAAATTTTCGGCAAGGGCTATCAACAAATGAGGAATTGGCATCCCTCAGAGGAAGAGAAACAAAAACTGCGAAATACCGTTGAGATGTTGGAAGCTGACCTGAAGAGTACAAAGGGACTTAAACGTTTCATAGAGCCTGGCGTTCTTGTGAATGATCGCTTGATTATCTTCTCAAAGTCAGACGAATATCAGTACAATATTAGCTTAAGGGCTTTTGAGGGTGGTGAGTATCGTGTGGCAGGTGCACAGGTTGTGGTGGCTCTGACGGTGGCTGAAGCGAATAGGCTTAGGAGACTACTGCCGCAGGTGATAAAATGCGCTAAGGCAAAAAGACGGCTAATCAAACTGAAGGAAGTAGTGAAGGAAAAAGCAAAACCAAGAGGTTACAGAGGCTACTGATCTCGCAAAACTGGCGGGTATAGTGTAGAGGGGTAATTTATGAAGAAATATCGTCCTGCTGCTGAAGCCATGGTTTATGAATGCGTCAGATGTGGGGTTCGCAGCCGAGCAGACCGATGGAGTTACCCTGAAACGGGAGTCTGGAAGTGCCCAGAATGTGGATACAAGTGTGCACGTAAAGTAAGACCTCCTGTAGTAAAACGAGTAAAAACATTGTAGGTGAACAGTGATGTACAGTAAAAGCGATCAGGATAAGTATATTAAGAAGTGCCGATTTGGAACGGACGCGCGCACGTGTAAGAGTTGCTTTATTCCTAAGGGCAGAAGCCTAACTGAGCTTAATCAGGCGGTATGTCTGAGGGATGTTAAGAAGAAGTGTCGATATGGAACTGACCCGTGCACGTGTGGGGAGCGTGATCTGGGGGTATGTCTGAGGGATCAAGTGGACTGTGACGTAATATGGGGAGACTGTGATGTGCGTTGGATAGAGTAAGGTAGGCTGGTTTGTGTGGAGAAAGCCCTCAATGATCACTTGCCGAAAGGAATCGGTTATATCCCCCTGATAGGATTTCTTTTCGGCTGAGGGTCTCTAAAGCGTGAATCCAGCCTAAGTATCCAGTCTTCATAAAGGTTAACTAGCTGAAGCCGCGAAACACTCTATTCATCTTCTAGACGAGGAGGTGAATAAAGAAAATGTTGCTTGATTTCCTGATACAATGGGGAACCAATGTGATTGCGGCAACGGTTGTTGGCGTGACCATCTTCGGGTTTGCGGGAGTACTCAAAAGGTATGTTGACAGCAAATCTGTTTCGCCAAAATAGAGTCAAACAAGGGCATTTTTTCCCTCTTTTTTTTGGCAAAAATCTTCCCCCTTTTTTTGATGGAGTGTTCGGCGTGGCTAGGCTAGATTTTAGTAAGGAGTTTCATTGCGGTTTCTGTGGGTATAGTTGTAGGCATGGGGAAGAGAAATTCATAACATATTTGGGTGTAAAATTGGCTGTTCCGCCTAGAAGAGATGGAAATGCTGGATGCCCCCAATGCGGTAGGTCGCTTAGGTACAAGCCTAGAACAAAAAAGAAAGCTAATTAAGCAAAACTGACGGGTTATAGTGTGAAGGTGATTAAGGTCTTGGGAAAGGGGTTATGGCTAGGAGGTCGTACAGTTTGGACTAGTACGGGTTTGATTCCTACGTGGGTTCAAATCCCACCCTCCGTTACAACGCCATAGTCTTCCTAGAAAGACCTTTCTCTCTTTTTTTGGCAAAACTGAAGGCTCATAGTGTGAGGAAACAAACATGAAAAGGATGTTCAGGCGCACTCAATGGGACATTTATGCGGATATGTTAACTAAATCGTTAAAGCCTGTGAGTAAGTCAAGTTTCCTGTGCGGATGTAACTTAAGTTGGACAATGCTAACAAAACACCTTTCTACTTTAGTGGAAAAGGGACACATTGGAGTCAAAACTAATCAATATAAAGTGTTCCAAATCACCGAAAAAGGCAAAAAGTGGCTAAGAGTCTATAAACAACTAAATAATTTTTAATCCTCTCTTTTTTTGGCAAAACTGACGACTCTTTTTTTGAGGGTTGAATGTTGAAGCCATATACCTATTTTGGGTTTAGAGGCGGGAAGCTTGTTACTATTGTACAGAGCACGATGGATAATCTTCGGGACGCTATGGATTGCCCCCGCTTCGTTGATGATCCTGAGGATGCTGAGAAGCAGATAATGGAATGGAAGAAAGGCAAAGAGTGAGGAAACAAACATGAGGGTTGAAATTGGAAAAATGGCTTCAAGAGTTGCTTGATTTGGGGATAGGTCGTTTAGCGATAAAGACATTGGCATTGATTAATGCTGGAGTTCTACCCCTAAAACATACAGAGTGTCCTGTTTGCCATGCTCCAGTGAAGAAGTGGGCTATATCATGCCCAAGATGTAGGAGACAGTTTCTTTAACTCTCTTTTTTTGGCAAAACTG
>SOJY01000160.1 GCA_004376385.1 Candidatus Bathyarchaeum sp. | reverse complement strand
CGGGCGCCAGGCTCCACAGGCCTGTAGGCTACCAGGCTACCTCACCCCGGCCACACTTTTCGTTCACAGCCTGCTTTTGCTGTTTGATTAACAGTTTCTAGGTCTTGTTAAGCCTTTTGACCGACTTTTCTGCAGCATTTCTTTTCTGTCAGGCTTTAATATTCGTATCGATAATCTATTCTCAGTGAGCTTCATGTCTAATCCTTCTCCATCTGATTTAGCGGTAATTGAGTCTAAGTTGAAGGGAAAAACCTTACTTGTGTACTGGCATCTGCTAAAGTCTCCAACGTCTAAGGTGGGCGTTCGTGAAATTCAACGTTCTCTACACTTTTCCAGTCCCAGCGTGGCTGCTCATCACCTAGACAAACTTCTTTCGCTTGGGTTGGTTGATAAGAGCAAGACGGGCGAATATTTTCTGGTGCAGGAAGTCAAGGTCGGTCTTCTAAGATTTTTCACTAGGCTGGGGCGTTTCCTCGTTCCTCGCTACCTTTTCTATTCTGTTTGGCTTTCAACTATGCTAGCGTTTTACTTAATCTTCTACGGATTCAGTTGGCCAACTTGTGTTCATAACGTAGCTGCGATTATTCTCGGCTCTCTAGCATCTTTCATTCTCTGGTTTGAAACCATTAGGCTTTGGAGAGAGAAGCCGTTTTGAACAAGATACGAGGTGTTCTAAAACGTTAGTTTAAAAGTCGAGCTATACACTGCAAACGCGGACTGCTGTTTGGGCTGAGCTACACAACATTAAGGATCACTTCGTGAATATGTCTGCCACTCTGATCTTTTATTGAAATGAGGATTTTGTGTGTTCCAGTTCTCTTTGCGAACCTCTTTATTTTTGAAAAGTTGAAAAATCTCCGATACAGCGTTTATGTCTTGTATAACGTCTAAACTTATAGATTTGGATGTAATCAAAGAAGCTTAACGCTTTGAGGTAAAGAAAGGCGTCGCTTAAGGCAACACGTGAGCATGATAAACATAAACATGATCGTATGAATATTCTTGGCTTCCGTTCGGGTTATGAATAATCTTTATGACCACTCTAATTCTTTTTGCTCCTTCAAAAACCGTTGGATAAATCCGATAATGATAAGGCCTATTACGCTCGCGTTTCCAAAGACCATATCTTATTTCGCTTCTAAACCAATCTCTACTAGCAAAACTTCTATGTCTTCTAATCCAATTGTCAATTTTTGGCTGTTGGAATTCTATTCTTCCAAAGTAGTATCTTTTTCTAGGTCTTACGCGAATCATGCAAGCAATTATAGATAATCTCTAATTAAAGCTTTTTGGAATATTCCAAAACTTTATAAGGTTGAACTTACTTAAGAATTCCATAAGAATTCATTAACGGGTAAGAACGATGAAGACAAAAATAACGATAAAAGGAAGGCAGACAGACCAGATTCTTTTTGATATTATTAGAAACAATTCTGGATTATCTCTTTATGAGTTAAGCAAAAAAGTTAAGTGGAAAATCGGGCGTGTAGACGGTTCTGTAAGAAGATTATTAAATTCTGCAAAGGTTCACGTGAAAGTGGTTGAAAGAGATGGAAGAAAAGTACATTTAGTATATCCGAAAGATGCGCGTGCGTTTTCTGATATAATAGAAGTTCCTAGTGATCTATTGAAGACTTCTAATCCTATTTGGCGTGATGAAGCTTTCCTTTATGCTTTGGATAATGTTACTATAGGTATCTCAGGCCATGATTTTCCAGATTGGAATGAAATAGCTTGTTTCAAATCGAAAATTTCTATAGAAAGAGAGGAACGGGGAAATGTTTTCGTGAAACTACCACAAAAATTTTGGGACTTCTATAATCTAGAAAAAAAACATCGTGTAGTTTCTATAAACGGAAATAATATACTTGTAACAGTTTCTGGTGATATTATAGAAACAAAAGGTTATCCTTCCTAGTCTTCAGAAAAAAGAGAGGGATAACGGGTTTGCAGTATGTGGTACCGGTCAAGCCATAGATAGGGTGCTTCTCAAAGAGACTTTTGAACGCACACGCAAGTTTTATTTTCTGAAAAAGGAATAAAGCAAAAGGGAGAAAAAGATGAAATTAGACTTTAACGTGCTTTTAGCTGTTTATTTTGTTTCGTGTTTGGTTTTAGGTGTAGTAGGATTATGGGGTTTGCCTGAAGATTTTGAAGTTGAACCCGAATACATAAGCGGCATGTTAACGGCTTCGGCCATTGTTTTCGGGTTTTGGGCAATTCTAATTCAAACCAAGCCTAAAGAGAGAATTGAAAAGTGGAGGTACGAGCATGTTTTCAGCAAGGTTTTCTTCGTTTCCTTTGGGTTACTGATCTTCTCGCTTGTGGCGATATATTTTGCCGCCTTGAATAAATTGTGGTCTGCCACAGCCCTGTATGTCTGCTTGGTGAGTTTTCTGTCAAATGCGCTTTTTATTACAATGGTTCTCTACTATTCCAGATTCGAAAAAAGTTGACACTGCTTGGAATACTTGAACATTTGTTTGCATCTGAGAAGAGAGGGAAAAGACCCGGGTTAATCAAAGAAGAAGTTGATTTGTTACAAGGGAGAATTACCAAGTCTATCTTTGTTAGACACTATTGGAGTCCTGCTATCAAAGAA
>SOJY01000279.1 GCA_004376385.1 Candidatus Bathyarchaeum sp. | reverse complement strand
GGACAGGCTCCTGAAGCCTGCGCCTTTGACCTGGCTCGGCGACCCCCGCTCATTGCTTCAAAAAATCAAATCTTCCTTAAGTGTCTTTTCGCTTACACTGGAGTTTAAAAGCTTAAAGAAGCACCTTTACCCTAAACCCAAATATGACGTGAGAACCATGAACTGGCTGGAAATACTACAAGAATGCTCACAAAATATGAGAAAGGAAGCCCTCAAACTTTACGGTTCACCAGAAGCAGCCACAGGCTTCGGCGTTGGAGCCGGCGGCGACACATCAAAGAGAATCGATTTAGCGGCTGAGAAGGCGTTGATAGACTGCCTAAACAAGCATGAAGTATCATGCACATTAGTCAGTGAAGAGGCTGGAACAAAAAAAATTGGACCAGACCCCTCCGAATATTATGTTACAACAGACCCTGTGGACGGCACAACCAACGCAGTTCGAGGACTACCATTCAGCGCTAACGTTATTGCGGTTTCGAGGGGACCGTGGCTTAAAAACGTGGAAACAGTCATCGTATCTGACCTCGTTCACGACATAACATACACTGCGCAGAAGAATGGGGGCGCCTTCAAAAACGGCGAAAGAATCAAGCCTTCCAAAATATCGAAGATAGAAGATGCTGTGATTGGCGTTGACTTGAACACCTTCAGAATCGAAGAGCTTGTAACCAAACTTGAGGGACTGTTCAAGGTTGGGAAACATTTTCGCCACTTCGGAGCCAACGCCCTAGAGATCTGCTACGTTGCAGACGGCTCCACAGACGCCTTCATTGACATCCGCGGAAAACTAAGGGTAACAGACATGGTAGCCTCATATCTCATACTCCGCGAGGCAGGCGGAATCATACTAGGTCCAGAAGGGGAAGAGCTTAACGTTCCCTTAGCAGCCACCCAACGATTATCATTCATATCAGCCTCGAACAGGACATTGTATGAGGCAATCAAAGCGGCTCTAGCAGCCTAAAAGTGTGCAGGATGGGCAGGGACAGTTTTTAACAGAGAAAACAGAAGAGATTATCCTGTGATACCTTGACGCAGATAAAGCCTGTGCAGCCGTATCCAGCCATGCTCCTGCAAGAAAACCATGACCGAGCCCTAGTGGTCTCTGACCTTCACATAGGCTGGGAAAGACTCCTAAGCCAAAGAGGAGTACACGTTCCATCCCAAACCCCAAAAATCAAGAATATGCTGCTTAAGCTAATCAAAGAAGCAAAACCCACACATCTAATACTATTAGGAGACATAAAAGACGCCATAACCAAAGTAGCCCTAGAAGAATGGAAGGACATCCCAGAATTCTTCGAGGACATACAAGAAAAAGTTGCAGACATCCAAGTAGTTCTAGGAAACCACGACGGAAACCTTGAGCCACTACTTCCAGAAACCATAAAAATTCTTCCCACAACAGGAGTCAGTTTCGGAGATGTCGGACTCTTCCACGGACATGCATGGCCAGCGCCAGAACTGCTAGAATGTAGAAGCCTAGTTACAGGTCACGTTCATCCCACAATAGCCATCCGCGACCCCATGGGATTCAGGATGACAAAACAGGTTTTTGTCAAGGCACCATGCGACGGAGAACAGCTAACGAAATCTCTCCTCAACCACTTAGGCACCAAAATGGAAACTGACATTTCGGGCGTTCTTAACGAGCAACATAAAGTAAAGCTTAACGTTTCACAGCTTTTCATAATGCCATCCTTCAACCAGTTCCTTGGAGGAAGACCAATCAACGAAAGAAGAAAGAGAAAAAAGAAGACTGAAGCGTTTATCGGTCCAATATTACGTTCCGGCTGCGTAAATATAGATGATGCAGAGGTTTATCTTCTGGACGGAACGTTTCTGGGAACAGTTGATCAGTTGAAAGCGTTGAGTTAACCCCAAGAAGCGACCAACATTATTGGAGTTAGAATATACGTTCAGAAAAGTTTTAATGAATTCTAGACGTACTTACTTACGAAGGTGAAAGTGATGACAGGGGATGACTTGCCTAAATGGTTTAAAAAAAGAAAGAAGCGCAATCCATTTTTTGGAAACCGGTTCTTCGGAGACATCGAAGACATGATGAGGGAAATGGAGGAGATGATGGAGAGGGAGTTCAGCCAATTCAAAACTCGCATCCCAGAAGACTTGAAACGGGAACGCAAGCTTCCTGACGGCTCAACTATACCCGAGTGGGGACCCTTCGTGTACGGCTACAGCATGACCATTGGACCGGACGGAAAACCGAAAATAAGAGAATTTGGCAACGTCAAGCCTTCAAGCGAATCCGAAGCCTTTGGCTTAAACCAACCATTCCTCGATGTAAAGGAGGAGAGAGAGCCGCTTGTGGACATAGTCAACACAAACGGTGAAATAAAGGTCATAATAGAATTGCCCGGGGTTGCAAAAGAAGACATCAAACTTTCTGGAACAGAGGACAAATTAACGATTTCTGTTGAGGCGCCTGAACGCAAATACTTCAAAGAAATCGAGGTTCCAGCAAAAATTGACCCCAAGAAAGCCAAAACATCATACAAAAATGGAGTGCTAGAGGTTACATTATCCAAAATCGAAGAGAAAAAGAAGCCCAGCGGAGAACAAATAAAAATCGAGTAACC
>SOJY01000084.1 GCA_004376385.1 Candidatus Bathyarchaeum sp. | reverse complement strand
CAAATCCCCGCGACCCCACCATGAGCTTAATTTTCAGGAACCTGATCTTCGTTTTTAAGTTGGTCAGAAAATGTGAACTCTTGAAACTGAGCAAAGGACTTGTTTGCATTGCAGATTTTTGAGTTTATCAGTCATATTCGAAACAGTTCTATTTCTTCGTCACTTGCAGCAGTAGCTCTAACAATCCTTACGTTTCCGGCTACTACCTGTTTAACATCTACTTCGACACCTTTTTCAGCGTCCGAATATCTGACAGTTACCTCAGCCGCTTTATACATCACCTTATCCGGACACTTCTCTTCTAACAGCGTTATCGGACCCATGTATTCAACAACCTCTAGCCATGGTTGCTTTTTTTGACTGGCTAATGCCAAAAGACTCTGGTTTTCCGCTTCGTTTCTCCCTACAACAACTTTGCAACCATCAACTCTGAAGTGTCTCCCAATTCTTAAGAGAGCTACATCATCTATTTTTAGGCACTTCTTATGCTTCAGCAAATCCTTGAGCCTTTGAGCAAACCTAGGGTCAGTCAGCAGACACCCACCCGACGGACAAGGATAATCTTTAATTCCCCACTCTTTAGCTAAATCCATCTGCGGCAATCTTCTCCGGCCACGAATTGAATACAACTTCTCCCTATTCACATACCCACTTTTCTCAAACTCTGTTTCAGGTAAAAGTTTGGCTGACAAAGGTCTCAGAATCTTTCCCTCCAATCCCGCCTTCCTTTCTATAAGTTCCATTGCCCTCTTGGTTTGAGAGAAAGGTCTTTCATCTAAAACCTCCCCAGTTACGACACATTTAGCCCCCAGCTCTTGTGCCAATTCTTTGGCTTTTCCAAACATCAATATTCTACAATCAATACAAGGGTTCATTTGGCTTCCATAACCACGGGGAGGATTAGCTACCAAATCCAAGTATTCTTGGCCCAGAAAGACTGCGTGAGCTTTTATTCCAAACTTTTTCACCACAGATCCTGCTGCGCATTTGTCACAGAGACAAAAAGGAGTTGTGAAAATGGCTGCTTCCACATCTAGTCCCTGCTCAAGCATTGCCTTAACAGCTAAAGTGCTGTCTAGACCACCAGAAAGCAGAACCAACACTTTGGGTTTAGCATTCAGCATTCTATCACCAATTAGATTTGAACCAATAAATTAACCTGCATTTTTTCGTTAACATCAAGTTTAGATTTTGTATTATCTGCGTCTATTCAATTCCCTTCAAACGTAGAGCGTCATGAAGCAGTGAATTTCCATCACATTTGAAGCAATGATTTTCAGTACCAGATGGAATCTTAGCCTCAATTACTATCTGAGCTGCTTCCATTATCGTTTCTAGATACCATTTGCTTGTAGGGGCACGATGCCCTTCAAGTTTTGAACCAGGGTTTGGTGACCAAACAAAGGGCACAACGTTGGCTCCCAAACTCGTAAGAACTCTCACGCCGTCTAAGAACGTTTCCCGTGGTTCAAGTCCCATTACAAAAACCCCATACACATTTCCTTCACCAAAGACCTCAACAGCATTCCGAATAGAATTAACAAATTCGTCATGACTAAAACTCTTAGATTTACCCGGACAAATGGCGCGATACAGCATTTCATCCCAGATTTCCATGCTGAATCCAATGGCATTAATGCCTGAATCGTAATATTTCTCAATTTCATCCAAATTTTTAGCTGGTGATGGAAGAATTGTGCCTGGAACTCGATTGAGACCAGCATGCTCACTAATAGTTCTAACAATATCGGTCACAAGTTCTACTTCTTTTTGGTGCTTAAAGCATCCCCCAGTAAGCAGAACATGTTTTACGTTGGATTCAGAAAAGGCCGCTTTGGCAACTTCTCCGATATCTTGAGTAGCCTTCTTTTTCAAGACTGAATCGTAAGTCTGGGATGTTGAGACTAGATTGCAGAAGAGGCACTGTTCATTTTTGGAAAAATGACTGCAGAAGTTTTGGTAACAAAAGAATAAGCAATCTTCTCCTCCAATTTGCCCAATTTTAACCATCTCTTTATTGGAGGTGGTTTTCTTGTTGTAGAAAGCAGGTCTCGGAAGCCACTTAACTTGACACAAATTCTCCTTGCCGTTACTTAAGATTAATTGATCGTTTACTAAATCAATTAAATAATTGGAACGACTGTTTCTTCTGAACTGTACTATCGTGTCATCAGGCAAAGCAAAATCATCCGGTAAAGCAATGTTAGCATGATCTTCAAAATCCCAACCGAAAAGCCCGTGATTCTGCTCTTTGTATTTGCTTCCCAGCCCTTTTAGGGCTTCTGGAGTCGACTTAATTCCATTAATAAGTAGTTCCGTCTTGAGTTCCAAGAATTCATGTCTTTCCATTTTTTATGTCCTCAATTTATTTTATTTTCAGTATACACGAAGACTAGCATCAGTGTTCTTTTTGTTGTCGTAGATTATACGCAAAATCTAGGTATAACGCCGTTATATACTTTCTTCTACACACTAAATTGTTCTCTGTTTTGTTCCACCCGAAATTACCTAGGTAAAATCAGAGGTAAGAACAAAATTGCCAAGGTAAATTCTGAAGCAAGCAGAGAATTAATGGCTTATGTGGGGCGCGGGTTATCCATATCGATA
>SOJY01000204.1 GCA_004376385.1 Candidatus Bathyarchaeum sp. | reverse complement strand
GGAAGTTAACGCGAATCGTCCTATATGGGAAGCGGGGCGACCAGCCGCAACCCGAGCATATACACCCTTTATACATGAAGGAAAAGCTTCCATCACTACGCGCTCCGGCATCTCTTCAAAACGAATTTGTTCCCGCTTCTTTTCAGCCAACTGCCTCAAACGGGTTACTCGAGCCATAATACCTGACGGAAGAGACCTGATTTTCGTGTCGAGCCTACTTTCAACATATTTGCGCACTTCCTCTTCTAGCAAGCGACTTAATTTTTGTTCTGTAAGGTAAACTTTCCCATCAATCATCTTCTGATTAACAAGTTTCCAAGTCTTATCGTGAAAACCCGTTGCATTATTCAAAAAAATGGGAACCCCAAGCGCAAAAACATAAGGAAGTAAACTAACATCTTCAAGGAGTTTTACATCCCAATTGAAGACATTGGCGATGTCAAATAGTTTCTCTTTTTTTTCATCTTTTAGTAGTTCAGATGCCCGTTTTGCTTCAGCTAACGCATATCTACGTTTGATAAAAGAATCTTCTGTAGCAGCAACCAACATAACCGCTATGGGAAAAGAGAAAATCTCAATTTCGTTCTCCCTCGTTTCATCTAGCGGTTTAGTTTTAGCATAAACAGATACATCGAGTAAGGCATCTTCAGCGCGCTTCTCTGCCCGATCTAGGAATGGAATAAAAAAGTCACTTTCTAAGTCGTTGATGTCTATTCCTATTCCTCTTACATGCTTAGCGGTCATTTCAATGAAGGGATATTTTGCACGGTCGTGAGCAGTAATTACCTGCTTAACCTCCCGCTAATTTTTGGTTACTCTACTTCTATTCTGGGAGCCAAATAAAACTTTAATTTTCCCTCTTTTTCCTGCTGGAAGTCCAGTTTAATGGGCATGTCTGTTGAAAACTCTATGACAACAATTTCTGACGTCGGCACAGCAGCCTTAACTATCTCCGAAAGATAACTTAGACTGAAAGTTGCCTTAGAATCCTCCTTCGCCGCAATCTCCAAGAGCACATCGTCTCCTGCCTTAAATTCGATCGTAGCCCCCATAATATCGCCTGCAGCGGTCATAATCAGCTTTTCGTTATTTGCTTCGATTCGAACGTGATCGCTTACCAAAGAAGCATCCTCTATAGCCTCCCGTAACCCCTGCGTTATAGTTTTAGCTTTTACGTTGAAGTTTACTTTGGGAGTAGGAACCTCTTCATCCATGACCTCCAAAGTAGGCATAATGAATGTACGAGAATACTTTCCTCTGATCGCAATTTTCAGTTTCCCAGTCTTTTCATCTAAGGAGAGCTCAACGGATTCGTCTTTTCCGGTTCTCCTCAGCAACTTCAGCATTTCACTTATGTTGATGCACATTTTTGCAGTTTCACTGCAAGAATATTCGTCGAAAACTGTTTTTGGCCACTCGAAATCGACCATGGCAACCCGTGAGGGATCCATAGCACGAAGTTTGATCCCTTCTGGGGTGAGGTCAAAGGTGGCTTCGTCGACGAGTATTGAAATAGCACCCATCATATCCTTCAAAAATTTTGCGTCAGCCATTTTAGCCTTGAACATCAACAAACCTCTGTTAGCATTTATGTTTAAGCTACCTCTCATTTAAGGTGTTTGATTCCTTAGCTAGCTACAGGGGAGAGCCTAGTTTTAACCAATATAGGTAAGAAAAGATGATGTTTTAGCTGTATTCGCGGAAAGTGTAGTTACATTTTGTGCATCTGAAAAACTGTGTTGATGACTCGTCGGTTCCTCTGGTCTGAACTTGCCAAGCAGATGCAGTGTGGTTTCCGCATTTGGGACATTCTACTCTAACAGTGGGTAAAGTACGCAATTTTTGCTCCTCTTTTCCGATAACAGCTATGGATTCTTGGGGAGAACGCTCTATGGGTTTTGGGACAACAGATGGTTTATCTCCAGCATGTTTAGTATAGTCACATTTTGGGCATACAAGATGAAAAACGGGTTTTTTTGCCTTTTTGTCGCGACTTGAAACCAGCCGCATTCCACAGTTAGGACAGAATTCCACACGGTTCACCTCAATTTCTGTGCAATCTCGGTTGCATTTCACTCTTTTAAATCTTTTCTCTCTAACGAGCTAATCCAGAGGCGATTATATGCGCTACTCGTAACGCCTCGGGAACGTTACTTCGTGTGGACGTTTTTCTAATAATCTTTTCGGCATCATCACGCAAAATTCCTGCTGTTTGTATGTAAATAGGATTCTCTCCGTTTCGAGGTTCAACCTCAAAGAGGACTCCGGCATTCCGCATAGCCTGCCATCTTACCTCAAAGCCAGGGAGATTCTTAAGAGCGCCTCTTATTTCCTCTAAATCAGGTTTTTCTCGCACCACTGACATAACAGGCAAATCTACTATTCGAGAGAGCATACTAATGTCCACCACATTAAAGCCCGCGAAGGTGACACCATCTAAGACTACAACCCGAAGCTCCCGGTAGTAGGGAGAACTTTCGATCATCTTAGCTATTTTTTCTGTAGCATCAAACCCATCAATAGTTATTTTTGTTCGCATAACGCCTTCAAACCAGTAACCGCCCCGATAAACAACGCCTACAATGTCTACGGTTCCCTTAGTGCGGGGAACAAATTGGCCATCATCAATCCCCAAAACTCGAATCTCAGATTTTATGGAACGAAATCTCCTAAGAACCAAAACCATCCATCTTCCAATTCAGCTTACTTAGCATTTAAATTTTATTCACCCCTTTTACTAAGTCATTAGTCAGACAGAACAGTAGAAGGGAGCCACATGTTTGCATATATACCACAATACGAAAACCTCAGCGAAGTTTTGATGGATCAGAAACTCGCCAAACTGGGAGACGCCTACGTGAATTTTCTTTATTCTCTGGCATTATCTAATAAGAAGGGAGAACCCACCGGGACTAAGGTTACAGGTCGCTTGCTCGCGGACGCCTTCAAAAAAGCGGGGTTGAGAAAATTTCTGCCTTCAAGGATCGACCGGCACAAACAGGCGGATGCTGCTGAAGCCTTGATTGTATATGCTTGGATACGGGGTTCAGTGACAATGGAAGAGGGGCTGGAAATCATAGAACAAAACGAAGATAAAATTGAAGCATTCAGCTTACTTCTCCTCACTGCAAAGAGGAAGCTTGACATATAAAACGATCAGAGATGAACAGAAATATTGTTGCTTATTTCTGTTTATACTCTTTAGATGCTTTCTTGAAAGATTTCTGGAACGCCTTGCTGATATCAAGAACTTTTTTGGTTGCCTCTTTTATAACGGCTTCCGGCTTTCGTTTTTCTTTTGTGTGAACATATAATATCCCGCTGTCGAAGAGTGGATGTGGCATGTGATACCCAGCAACCTCGATTGTGTCGTCTTCCAAAAGGGTCTTTTGTAGCATATTTAGAAGTGAGTGCCCCGCTCCTTCTACTTCGATCTTTAGTTCATTGTCTGTCTTTTTCAAAATATTAACTTTCAATTTGCTCACCCTTGTGAGTTGTATCTTTTCCATAATCAGGAGACAGCTTTCGCCTCTCAAAGTTTCCGCATTTGGAGCATCCCATCCCACGATTTCCCGGTTGTAGCACATGCCCACATAGTGAACATAGGGCATAGATCACTCCCAAATCTTTATCTGCTGTCGACAAAAAGAAAGACCTGTTTTCGGTGCTAATCACCTTCGCCCTCATGATGTCACCTGATTTACAGACATTAAACATGTTGTCCACATAGCCGTGACTCACACCAGAGATATGCAACATTCCCTTGAAAAAGCCGGAAAGCATTTTGTCTCCAATCTGAAAAATGCGTAAAACTGCATTCTTGCTTTTCACATCTAAAACCAATCCGGTAACTATGCTTCCAACATGTGGGACGGTTGCTGCCTTAACAAGGGGATACACGGAGACCTGTTTGTTCAACATATCTAGCAGAGTGCACCCAGTTACTTTCGAGTGGATAGTTCCGCCTTCCACGTATGTTCCGGGTCCAGACGTAAACTCTTCGATGACGCCTAAACGGTCCCCGGGAACAACGAATAACCCACTCTTTCGTTCAGATTGTGTCATAAACTTTTTCCTTCTATTCGATACAGATCAACATGAATACTTCGTTTTTTCTTTGTGTGAAACTTAAACATCCTCGGAATTTCCATGTTCAGTGGAAATATGGTAGTTACTTTTCCGCCGTGCTCCTCAATAAACCTTTTGATAAAGGTTCGGTTACTTTCTCCGCCTTTATGAAACGAGTAAATTGTGCTACTTAACTCTAGCGACTTCGTGATGAACCGCCTATCAGCTCTTCTTCGTTGAACACCAAATGGAGGATTCTGCAATGTTGTGTCAAAAGTTCCTTTAACAACATCAATATCTGCCACGATCCAATGGGTCTTTTCTTTCACACCCAGCATTTCCGCATTTTTTTGTGCCACCCTCACCGCAACCCCATCCACATCGACACCGAAGACTTCGCTTGCACCCAACAGAGCGGCGCCTATGGCTAATCTCCCCGTACCGCAACCTAACTCCACCACAGTTTTACCGATAATATCATCGTAAACGTACGCTGCCAGGTAGAGTGTCTCTGCTGCCACGTTTGAGGGCGTGGTGTACTGCTCAAGGTAAGCGTTGGGTAGCGGATGGGCTTCAATCTCTGACAGCGCTCGTTCTAGGTCGCGTTTCCGAACCAGCCTCTTCTGAGCAGGTCTTCCCATTTCATTTCTCCCAGCATAACAAGTGTTTCGTTAAGAGATAAAAGAGGTTTACGAAAAATTGGTGCATCATCCAAGGAAAGGCGAGGGCAAGCAGTATTTACAAACGCGTCTATTCCGGGAAACTGCATGAGGGCACTGGGCGTAACTTCTCTGAGGGCAAGTAATGTAGCCGTTAGTCCACCGTGTTCAAGTTTTTTTTTGATGTTAATCGCTTCCCTCAGCCGTATCTGTCCACTTTTCAAGCTTATCAAGATGCCAAAACTCTTTGCTTCCTTTGCTTCAGATATGTTACCCCAACGTTGCATGATGACCCTCCTAACTTGATCTTGGATAGGATACGCTATTTTTTCGTAAGGATCAGCAATTATCGTGGGCTTTTCCGTGGCTAAAGCTACACCCATGGCGTGAAATCTGCCGCCGCCAACAAAAAGAAATGCCTCAACACTTTCCGAAACAGATTGGGCGTTGCTAAAATCACATCCGAGCACCTGCCCAGAATATTTAACTCTGCCAGCATCGCCCACCAAAACGGTTTTTCCGGAAGCCTCAAGCAGGTTTTTTGCTTCGTCTAATTGGTGGACGTGCTGAATCGTTGTGACCAAACCGATTTTGCTCCAAGATTCAAGATAAGGCAAGGCATTCGCTACGGCTTCTTTGATGCTGATTTTCGCCCTTACCTCAACATAAACAGTTGGCACATCAGTATTCATGGTCATGGGGGTGTGCCCGTAATGAATTATGAGGTCTGCACCCAGAATTTTGGCTTCAGAAACAGCTATGTCGCAGGCGCCGTAACATGGATCAGATGAGACAATTGGTAGAGCCCCGGCTTCCTCAACAACTGCGGCTAGGCGAGGAGCCTCGGGTTTTAATCCTTCCGGAAGCTGCAAGAACACGATTTTAGGCTTTCGTTTCTTTATTTCTTCTTTCAGTCTCTTCTCTTCAAGATCGAAGGACATTGTTCTCATCTACAGTTTACTATTGGATCAGGATAGGGTGGCTCCAGCAAGCCAGAGCATCCGTACTCACGATCCATCATTGAAAATATTTAATCAGGTTTATTTAATCTTCATACCGCTGATGCAAATTTCTTGATCAAGTACTTGGAATTATCCTCAGTTATACCTAGTTCCTTAGCTATTTTGACGGAATCTTTGTTGTTTCTCTTAATAACTTCGATCAGTTCAGTCTCTATCTCTTTTACTGAGAGCAAAGTTTCAACAACTTTGTCGGGATTGACGCCAATCGAATCAAGATGCATCGTCAAGAACTTTAGAAAATCTCTTCCGAGATCACTTGGTGCCTGACCACAGATGCCCACAGTTCTTGCTGGAGTCATAGAATGAGCCCCTTCACACAGCATTTCGATGGCTTTGGTCACTGCAGGGTTAGATTCGTCGAATTCCCAGGCGATTTTTTCGCTGTCACGATCTATTCCGAGGATTAGCTGAGTGAGGTCATTACTTCCTATGCTGAAACCGTTACAATATTTAGAAAACGTTTTTGGAATGATACAGATGCTTGGAACTTCAGCCATGAAGATGATGACGGGTATCTTTAGTCCCTTTTTCTGAAAAGCGTTTTTGATTAGTTCAGTCACTTTTTCTGCTTCAACAGTTGTCCTGATGAAGGGGACCATTGGAATTGCGTTTGTCAAACCTAGATTGTGTACTTCTGTAAAAGCTTCAAGTTCTAACGCATACGCCTCACAGAAGAACTCGTCAATGTATCTTGAAGCCCCTCTGAAGCCGAGCATAGGATTGCTTTCTTGGAACTCAAGTTCGACCTTATTAACCTCGATTGCTGTTGAATCACAGACAGGACATTTCTTCTGTGGTTTCAAAGATATGCTTTTGCCACACTTGCAGCTTATGTCATAATATACTGCTCCCGGAAGAGAGGCATACTCGTTTGTTTTGAAATCAGAGAATCTCACAATAATCTTGCGAGGCTTGAATGCACCAGCGATTATCGATACACCAGTCTTTAGCCTTTTGACATATTCATCAGTTAAAGACGTGACGAACGGGTATTTTTTCTTAACGTCATCAGCCCACCTTTCAGGACCAAGCTGGTCAGCCCTCAAAGCAAACACAGGATGCAATTCTGCGCTTGATACGATGAATTCGATTCGAACAAGAGAACTGCCCTGAGAGGGAAGTTGACTCACATGCAAAGCCTCAGCGGGACTGCCAATATTCACCATGACTTTTGTGACTGTTTCGGGAATTTCCTTTAACTCGATTTCTTGTACCTCAAAAGGTATTTCACCTTTGAATATTCTCGCTTCACCAGTCGAACAGTCGAGGGTGATCATGGCTCCGTCTTCTAGGCTAAGGGCATCAACAACACCAACAGCACATGGAATCCCTCGTTCTCTAGAAACTATAGCAGCATGAGATGTCCGGTTACCTCTTTCACAAATTATCGCAGAAACTTTCTCGAGACTCATAACAACTTCCCAGTCTGGCGTCGTCATGGAGGTAACAAGCATCGGTTTTATGCCCTTCTTGTTGAATTCTGCAATCTCCTTCACAGCTTCTTCAGGAGTCCCTGCTTTAACGACAGAACCTGACGCAATCTTTGTTCCAACACGTATACCAACAAAAATTGGAGCCGCTTTTGGTTCCTCTTTAAGCTTGAACAGAGTCAGCACTGTTCGGGTGGCGTGAACAGTTTCGGGTCTAGCTTGCGTTATGAAGACTTTGCCATTTTCGATTGCATATTCTATGTCCATTGGTTTTTTGTAATTCTTTTCTATAGTTGTAACGAAATTAGCAACCTGATTTGCCTCATCAAAAGTGATTACTCGAGGATCATGTAAACCAACAGGAACTTCACGATTCTCTTTAGTTTTCTCGTCATAAACAAGCATTTCTTTTTGAGGATCTTTGGGCGGAAGGGTTCCGAGAACTTTGACTTCTGGTTCTTTAACAAAAGCAGTCCAAGAGGCACTTTCTTTTCCTTGTACTATCAGTTCTCCTAAGCCATAAACTGCTTGAATTACGCCTACATTGCGGTTGCCGGTATTGGGGTCTATGGAGAAAGCAACTCCAGCCTTTTCGGAATCAACCATGGTTTGGATGACAACAGAGATTAAACCTTGTTTAAGCAGTTCAGCCTCTGACAGGTCTAGAATCTTTTTCTTGCGTAAATCTTGTCTGTAGTCTACAACTCTCCAGCCGAAGGCAGAAGCGATACATTTCAAAACATACTTAATCACACTGGAAGATTCTAAGTGAACATTGAGATACGTTTCAAATTGCCCAGCAAAAGCGGCAGTAGCCATGTCCTCGGTAATTCCGGAACTTCTGACGGCAACCCTGTTCCGTCCAACCCGTGCCTTAAGCATCTCGATTTTTTTCTCTAATAATGCAATGAGCTTTGGTTGTGTCTTTATATTTTCGATAAAGGTTATTAGTTCCTCCGCAATCTTTCTAGCTTCGTCCTCATCGTCTTTAGCTAATGCATTATCCAACTTTGTTACTAAGCCGACAATTATCGGCTCGTGGAGTAGCAACTTAGCGAATTCTGTAGTGACCATTACAGCATATGGAACGTTATCCTTTCCCAATATACGGAACAGTTTAGCTAAATTAGCACCCTTTCCGCCTGTAAATCGTCCATCAGCAGCGATGTCTTCCTCAATATTAACGATCAAATTCTCAGAAACCAAATTCAAACACCATAATATCCATTGATTGATTTATGAACATCAAACAAAGTAAGGAGCATCTCGTTATTGCAAGTCCCGCCCTCATGGGTAGACCCCTGCAAATCTACTCCCTCAGTTAATCTCCAAGTTTCTTGATTACTACACGACAGGGTGTAGGTAATTTGGCGCCTCCACGTTTTAGCGCCAGAGTTGCAAGTTCAAGGCCATCCTCGTTTACGTTAGCCAGTATAAGTGATTGCCCAGTTTTCACGCGGGCTGCGAGTCCTATGGCTTTTCCAAAGGCATTTCTCATTCCGTCTTGAAGTCGGTCCGCGTGGGCTCCAAAAATCATTTTGTTTTCTCGGAGCACAACATGAGGATAAGGTAAAATCTTCAAATGGTAATTGTTTCCCAGTTTTTCTGAGAGAACCCTGTTGGAGGCTATGCGTGCAGCTTCCAAGGCGTTGTGTCTAATCTGAACTTCCTTCTCAGCGATCAAGCGGACTTGATAATTGTAGCTGCCTGATGGGTTGCCCATAGTGAATTTCACTATTTTTGACACAGGAGAGCCTCGGATATACTTTTTCCTTGTATAGGCCTGGCCCTTTACCTCCCGATAGTTACGAGCCTTCATTGTCTATTCCTCATCTGCTCTGCCCATCATAGTTAAACAGATATTATAAAAACTATTCTGTATAAGAAACATTGATTTGCAAAGAATCATGAAAAGCGGCAATTTCTACGGATTTCCTTTACGGTTAGTAAATAATAGCATTCATTGAGAAGTCTACTGTCGAAGGCATATATTATGTTATATTTTTTAACCGTTTCAATTAGCATGGCTTTGCCAAGAACATCAAATCATCATTTACTGTCCCTTGATAATACAATATCCACAGGTCATAGTCTTTCGGATGCAAATCAGGTCTAAAGCTTTCGTAGAAGATCATTCGTCAAGATTCCAAAGTCTTCTGGCGCCAATTCCCGCACCCTCTTCGCGCTATAAACTATAGAATCAGCCA
>SOJY01000002.1 GCA_004376385.1 Candidatus Bathyarchaeum sp. | reverse complement strand
TCTTTCCTGCCTTATCTGGGCGACCAGCCATCTTCCAGCTTTTTCTTTCTTTGGCGACTTCAGCTCCACAGTTTTTACATTTAGCCATTTTTATCTTCCTCCATTAAATGTCACATTTATATTTTGTTTATGATGAATAAAAGATTTGCCTTCCATTCTTACCCATGAAGAACGTGATAACCTCCTAAAGAGCCACTTTTTTAATCTGAAACATTCGTTTATGGTTCCAAAATGCTTTTTACAACGGTTTTGCTTTTCCTCTTCAGCTTTGGTGCATATTGACTTTGCCAGAGAGACCCAGAAACGTCTTCGAAGGGTTCGTCAAACCTATCCGCAGGTTGATTGAGGAGAAAGGCTTCAAAACACCCACTGAAACCCAAGAAAAAGCTATCCCAATGATTCTTGAGCGAAAAAATGTTCTTCTCATATCTCCCACCGCTACTGGAAAGACTGAATCAGCTGTTCTTCCGGTTCTTGACATGCTTTTGAGGATCCCTGAAAGAAGGCGGGGAATCAAAATCTTGTATGTGACACCCCTCAAGGCGTTGAATCGTGATATACTTGAGCGGTTGGAGTGGTGGTGCAACAACCTTGATGTTAAATTGGCAGTTAGGCACGGCGACACCGACAACAAGGAGAGAACTAGACAGTCTAGAAGCCCTCCAGACATGCTGATTACCACACCTGAAACGTTGCAGGCTATTTTGCCGGGAAGACTGATGCGTCAGCATCTTAGTGCGGTGCGTTGGGTGATAGTTGATGAGGTTCATGAGCTGGCGGACAGTAAGCGGGGAAGCCAACTGTCTCTGGCTCTTGAGAGGCTACGTTGGGTAACCGGCAGGGACTTTCAGCGCATCGGCTTGTCCGCTACTATTGGCAGTCCACGAAAGGTTGCCCAGTTTCTAGTCGGCTCCGAGCGTGAAGTCGAGATATTGCAGGTTACTCTTGCGCGGCAAATTGATTTGAAGATACTTTTTCCACAACCCACTCAGGAAGACTATGAGCTGGCTTCGTTGTTGTTTACTCATCCTGAGGTTGCCGCTCGCCTCCGCGTTATTCGTCGATACTTCGAAGATCACAGGTCCGTTCTTCTTTTCACGAACACTCGTTCTATCTCAGAGGTTTTAGCGAGCCGCTTCAAGGTTTGGGATGTGAATTTTCCTGTTTCGATTCATCATGGCTCATTGGCTAAACCCAGTAGATTAGCAGCGGAGCGGGGGCTGAAGAACGGCGAGTTGAAGGGTCTTGTTGCCACTTCTTCTCTGGAGCTGGGCATAGACATTGGGCGTATTGACCTGGTGATTCAGTATATGAGTCCCCGTCAGGTTACGCGGCTGATTCAGCGTATTGGCAGAAGCGGGCACAGGATCGGACGCACCCCAAAGGGCGTCATCATCACCATGGATTCAGATGATACCCTTGAAGCTATGGTTATAGCTCGCAGAACCATAAACGAAGAACTGGAGCCTCTGGAGGTTCCCCCGAAGCCCTTCGATGTGCTTGCTCATCAGATTGCTGGGTTACTGATGAAACAGAAACAGTGGAGCTTCAACGAAATTCATGACCTCTGCACGAAAGCTTTTCCCTACGCTGACCTTACCGTGAAAGACATCGAGAACGTTCTGGATTATATGCATCGCCGTTTTCCACGGTTTGCATGGGTTTCCGAAGAAGACAAACTAGTCATCAAGCCCCGCAAAACATCGCCACTGTATGAATACTACTTTGATAACCTATCCATGATTCCTGCAGAAAAGAAGTTTCTGGTTATTGACGAGGAGCAAGACTCTGCTGTGGGTGTGCTGGATGAAGCCTTCGTTGCCGAGTACGGCAAACCTAGTGTCAAGTTCATTATTCAGGGTAGACCTTGGCAGATCGTAAGCGCTTCTGGCGACAAAATCTATGTGAAGCAGACTGAAGACCCAACAGGAGCCATTCCAAGCTGGATCGGAGAGGAGATTCCTGTTCCTTTTGATGTAGCCCAGGAGGTCGGGCAAGTCAGAGGCTTCGTAGAAGAACAGGACAAAAACGGAAAAACAACCACCAGAATCGCCGAGGAATTGTCTGAAAAATATCCTGCTGACCCAGAAACTGTGTTGCGGGCGATTCGTGAAACTGTTGAGCAGGTCAAAAAGGGGTATCCTGTACCCACAGGTAAGCGGGTTCTGGTTGAGGATTGGGAAGACTTTGTGATCCTGCAAGCCAATTTTGGGTCGTTGGCGAACAGGGCTTTGGCTCAGTTGATGGGTCACATTTTGTCTGATCAGACCGGATATAGCGTTGTTGTTCAGCATGACCCATACCGCATTTTCGTTAACACAATGGGTGCCGTCAACGCCGACCGCATAATAGAAGTTTTTGATGCCATGAAAAAGATGAGCGAACTGGAAATCCGAGACATTATGGTCCGTTCTGCTGTCAAAACTGGGCTTTTCAAGAGGCGAATGTTCCATGTTGCACGAAGGTTTGGTGCGATACAGAAGTGGGTTGACTTGAGCAGGGTTAGTCTCCGTAAGCTGATGAAGAGTTTCGAGGGCACAGCCATCTACGATGAGGCTCTAAAAGAGATTTTCAGGAAGGACTTGGATTTGGAACGTGCAATTAGTGTTCTTGCTGCTATTCGGGAAGGC
>SOJY01000109.1 GCA_004376385.1 Candidatus Bathyarchaeum sp. | reverse complement strand
TAGGAGACTAATAACAGCTGATTGTTGAAAACAGCCTTTTTCCTGAAAATCTAAAACACAAAAGATTGCAGTTACTATGGGGGATTCACTTTTATTAGTTCAGGAATCTGTCCAGCTTTTCCCACGACCCCACGATACAGAATAAAGACGCCCTTAACGCCGTCTATGCTCAGGGCTTTGTCTATTGCCTGCCTAATTACGCCCTGGACATCATCTCCTTTTATCAGGTTTGCAACAGCCGTAGCAGCAGCATCAGCCACCCCAGCATCAACAGCAAAGATGGTTACCGCTTCTGCGTCACCGAAACTGAAAGCGTGACTGAACAAGCCAGAGCTGGTGGCTACTCCCACGGGAAACTCCTTTAATCTGAAGCCCATCTCTTTCGATAAGGGCTCGTCACCCGCAGCAAATGCAATGTCGATTGGTTGGTTTGAAATTGCGTAGACTTCTCCTCCGTTCTCTACCACGGCAACCTTGCAGCCAGCACTGATCATCTCCTCCACTGCCAGATCAGCTAAAACTCCGGCAACAGCAGCCATAGGTCCCACATCAGCCTTCTTGGAAGCTTCAGCCATCAACCGCGCTACTTCTGGTCCATCCGCCACGGCTACGGGTTCAAGAGAAAAAAGAAATTGTGGATGTTTTTGGATGTATTCTTCAAGCAGTCCTCGATGATGCCCTATCGAGGATATTGCAGTCTCGATCCCGCATTCTTTGTCTGATATTATTGTGCAGTCCGATTCTTTATGGCGAAAAGCATGTTTGAAGAGTTTTTCCTTTGTCATTTTCGATTGTTACGGTCCTGCTCAACAAGCGTTATGGCTCGGGCTGGACAAGCATCAACACATAACCCGCAGGGACTACCGATACACGTCTTCTCGTCGAAAACCACAGAATAATCCTCATCATACACTATAGCATCCACTGGACAAAGAGCATAGCATGCACCGCAGTCAAAACACTTGTCACTGTCCACCTTGATGAGCTTCGGAAACTTGACAACTACACCTTTTTTCCTGAAGGCTTGAACGACCTTTTCGACGTGAACCGCAGGCACCTCCAATAGAATGTCTCCGCCAAGAGAATTGACGGTGGCAGTCACTATTCTCAGGGGGATTCCAAGCTCAAGAATCACCTGCGAAGTTATTGGCTCCTCAACGTTTTCCTCAGAGAACCTTAACAGAATCCTATCCATCTTTCTTCACCTTCCCCTCAACTTAGCTATATCCTCAGAGCTTATGAGACCCACAACCTTCTTGTCATGATCCACCACAGGCAACGCAGATATGTGATGCTGCGCCATCTTCCTTGAAGCCTCCTCCAACGACTCCTCCGGCCTTGTAGTAAACACTTTCTTGGTGATAACGTCAGCCAGTTCAGTTTTTCCTTCAGCAACGGCTCGGGTTAGGTCCCAAGAAGTAACTATACCCTTGATTTCTCCACTTTTATTTGTTACAACCACGTGATTAACTGACTTGCTGATTATCCGCTGCGCAACCGCCTGTATATCCTCATCAACACCGCAGGTAACAGCCTCATGAGCCACACTATTAACGAAGGTTATCTCGTCACTTTGCCTCATCGGATTACAAACCGAATCTGTCGGCAATGTCTCAACGGGAGCAGACAGATAGAATGTCCCGTTTTCGATCCATGACTTCAAAGTCTCTGCGATCTTCCTTGCCTTCTTCAAGCTCGAAAGAGAACTAACCTTAATTCTCCTGTCGTTGATTGTTACTTCACCCGACTTCAATGTGGCATAACTGACTTTGCCCAGCTTGGGTCTCCCTCTACGGGGAACACCATAATCAACAATGTCCGTGAAGATTTCCTCATCCCGCAACGACGTCTTCTTAGCCAACCCCTCATTCAGCAGCGGGATGGGAATACCCATGCCAACATAGAGACTTGTACCATACTTCGTGAAAGAGCCCCCGCGAATAAACTCTGGGCTCATCTGTTTACAGTCTCCACGAACCATCAACGTACCAAACCTGTTATTCGGATCGTGCTGTGTGCCCTCTCCAATAACGTATCCCTGCCCACCACCCAAGAATATGCGAGTCCCAACTCCTATAGTCTCATAATCAGGATCATTCATTAGAGGATTCAAGCAGCCAGCCCCAGAATAGGTGGCATTCCTGAATCTTGGCAAAAGCTTACCCATGTAAGTATAAATCATCTCATCGCGGCTGTTCGTAGCGCAAACGTAACGCTGGTAACAGTTACGGAAGTTCAACAAATAGAACTGATTCAAGTCATCCTTTGTGATGACAGTATCCAGTTTGGTTCGGGGATAACAGTCTGTCCCATACGAGGTAGCTCTTACCTCAACCTCCTTACCTGCAATCAAATCTTCTATAACATGTCCGCCTCCATACTCGTAAGGCTGAGTCTCGGACATCATGGTGGCGCCTATGTACAGGTCAACCGCCGCGCCGGGGTGGCTGACTTCAACATCGTTTATCCATGCCCTCTGAATTTTGATGGGCGGGTCCGAGTGACCAAGGTTTATTATGGCGCCTGAAGAACACATGGCTCCGAAAGTTCCTGTTGTAACAACATCAACTTCCTTGTAGGCGACTTCCACGCCGCTACTTTCCACGAGCTTCTTCATCTCTTCAGCGGTCACAACCTGAACGTC
>SOJY01000131.1 GCA_004376385.1 Candidatus Bathyarchaeum sp. | reverse complement strand
TCCCCAGCAGATTTTTCCATTACAACCACTCCCCCATGATTAAAACAGATGGCATACGTTCATATATTTTTTTATATTTGTCGTTGAACAGGAATACAGAACAGATAACTTAAAACGTTTCAGTGACAAAGAAATTGTGTCCTTGTGATGGCGATGGGTAGTAAGAGAGACCGTGTAGAAATTATGGCGGAGATTCTTGGTTTGTGTTCAAAGCCGAGGACCAAGACTCGGGTTATGTATGGGACAAATCTGTCGTGGAAGATGCTCAAGCATTATCTTTCTTACATGCAAGAGCATGGGCTTCTGGAACTTGAGAACAATTCAACAAAATATGTAACGACTAAGAGAGGACAGGATTTTGTTGAGAAGTGGAGCGAACTAAAAGCACTCTTCTAAGTGTATTAACTGAAAAATTGTTTATTGAATAGGGTTTTAGGTTCTAGGCGGTCTTTTTTGGGCATAACGGTAGCGTCGCGGTTGTCCCTCTCTTGTCAGTAATCCTTCCTTCATTAGGTCAACTAGTGCGTGGGCTACTGCTGTGCGGTCGTAGTGGAAGCCTTTGCGTGCCATTTCGCTGTGAACTTCTCCTAGTCCATGTGGGGATGCGAACCATCCTTCAGTCCAGAGCTGTTGTATGAGGCTTTTGCATGTTTCTGCCCTTGGCTGGGGGAAGGGGCGTTCGGGTATGATCATGGCTTCCTTTGAGTATGCTGTTACTGTTGACAGGATTCGTTTTACTGACTCTTCCAGTTGGTCTTGTTGGCATTCGATTTCGAATTCTAGGTTGCCTATCTTCATTTTTAGGCGGATTGGCGGGTCTGTGGTTTCTGTCATCGTGATCCCTTATTGTTTATTGTATTGTTCATGATGCACATGCGCAACATTTAAATATTGCACCAACTAAATCACTTCCATATTGGTGAATCTTATTGATTGAACAATTAAACTATACAACAACACCAACATATAACTTTCCACCCTCCCTAGAACACCTACAACTCCCCCAAACATTCATGGAACTAAGCCTAAGCTCCATGAAAAACATAGAAAGCAGCTACCTACAACCCAACCAAACCCCCCTCAACCAAACCACAACAGAACATATTGCAGACGCAACACCAATCATGAAGGTTCAACAACCATCCACAATAAAGACAATCCCACTAGAACCAACCCTAGACGAGAAACCAGTCGTCGCCGTCGACGTTTCAAGCATACGACTAGGAGAAACCGAAACAGGCGAACTCTGCGCAATAAGAGGAGCAATAGTCTGGAAAGAAAAAAACAGATACAAGTACCAACGGATAGGACCATTCCCATTCCACATAACAGAACAAAACAAAAAAGAAATCCACAAACTCTTCAGAAACCACCACTTCAAAATCTCAGAAGCCACCAGAACCCCAAACATCGCCAACATGCAAGCCAGAATCGGCAACCTGCTTGAACGCTGGCTCCAACTGGGAATCTCCTGCTCAGCACACGGCACCATCATCCTATGGGACGGCTCCATGACAGCAGGAATGGTCGACAGCCCCGTGGATGAAATGGCTCGACTCCTAGAAACCGCAAGAAACCGCCTCAGCACAGTCCTAGCTTTCTCCAAGAACACTAACTTGAGGTTTTCAGGTCACAAACTAACTGATTATGCGAAAAAAGCTGTGCCACCTTGTCTTCTTCAAATAAACGATTTTCCATCGTCTTCAGGTCCAGTCCGCCTTCTTGGAAATGTTTACGTCGCAAAACTAACTCGTGGAGTATGCTCCTTCAGGTTAGATATTGACAAAAAGGTTCCACGTGAGCAGGGGATAGGGGCTGTTCAGTGTCTTCTCGGAAGCGACCTTCTTGTTCAAAGTTACCCTGAGACGTTACGTTTGGCTCACATATTCTCAACCTTCACTGCCACTGAAGTGATTGGCATCCAACGTTTCATAGCGCATCAGTATGGACTCAAGATAATTACAAGACCGAATGTGCGGCGAATGCTTTTTGGTCCCTTCGGAAAAGGAGCGGAGGGATAAAAGATGCGGCTCTACAAGAAAGAAGGAAACAGCATCCAGATTCTCAGTTCTCCAAGCGACGATGTTGAGAAGGGCGATTATCTTCTCGTAGAGGATGCTAGGGTTAACAAGAAACTGATTACACAGGTAATCGATGTTCAATTCGCCAGTGTTCCGGGGCTTCTTGAAGAACTTCTCCGCGACTCCACAACAGAGGAGCAGATTTACGGCGAAAACTTTGATCTTCTAGGAATCTCATCGCACATAAATCACATTCAAGACGCCCGCATGCTCATCTGCAAGATTCGAGGAACAATACTAAACGATAAACTGCGCGTGAATTCCTCATGGCTTCCTTCCCGCTCCAAGTCCGGAATCACAAAAATCCCCATCAATTCATTGCTGGCACATGTTGGCGGCAACGAAGACCTTCCCATCAATATCGGCAAAACAAAGGATAATTCTCCTTTGAACATAACGGCTCATGACCTCGACGGGAGACTGAACATCATAACTGGGAAGAAGGGAACCGGAAAATCGCATCTTTCGAAACTGCTTGTTTTAGGTCTTATGGATTACAAGGCTACTGTTGTGGTTCTTGACCTTAACGGCGAATACACGGGGCTAGGTCTTTCCGCTAAGGG
>SOJY01000193.1 GCA_004376385.1 Candidatus Bathyarchaeum sp. | reverse complement strand
TCATTGACTTATCTTTACATCTCCAACAAAGACCCGAAAAAATGCAAAATAGCAACACCGGATTTTACAGCGGAACTAGATTCTTCAAAGAAAATATAGGAGCAGAGCTGAGATGATGAAACTTTTCAGAAACAAGAAGGCTTTGAGTACTGTAGTGGCAACTTTGATTCTTCTGGTAGTTTCTGTGCTGTTGGCAGGCGTAGGATCGTACTTTGCTATCAACGTTACAGGAACGAGAATACAACAAGAGAAACTGTATTTATCAAGCGTTTCCGTATGGTACGAAAACATTAATAGTTCTCTCGGCAGCATCATCGTAACTAACACGGGCGCCACAGACGTCATATTAAGCAAAGTAACCATTAAAGGGCGAGACAGCACGTGGAACGGAACATCAACTTACGTTCTATACACCAAAAAGGAAGGCATAATTTCCGCTGACCTGGAATATGTTTCAAATTTCAATCAAACGGGTACAAACGCGCTCGATATAGACGGAACAACCTATAACTTCACAGTAGTCTCAGAAAACTTGATTCTTCAATCCGGCTGGACTATGCTTTTCTTTATTGTTAACCCAGGAAATCTCATAGTTTATGACGTAGGTACACCTATTCGTGTTATGATTGTCACGGGTCAAGCACTTTACGCTACCGAAACCGTTGTGAAAGCAGTTTGATACGATTCACAAAAACCCTTTAACTCGCGAAGAGGACACAGGTGCCTCTTATTTTTCCCTTTTTTGTTTTTATGCATTAAATTCAAGTTAGCATTTTAGAAACAACTGTCCTAAACTGTAAAAAAGAAGAAAAGTGAATTACCTAATAGATGTATTTCAGTTGTGAAGATTTTCGTAATTTTTCTTTGCTACTGTTTAGTGATATGTCGCCCCACATTAAAACCCAGTTATCTGAATCGTCAGGTGACTCTTTGGCCATGGTGATTTTGTTAAAACCTGCTTCCTTGGCTCGAAGGCGCTGAATTAATAAGTTTTGCAAGAGTTGTTCGCTCCAGTTACATAAAATGTATGCTTGTCTGTTGTCTACGTCAACTGCCAAAATGCGGAAGAAGTAATCTCCTATTGTAATGTCTTTAATTTGACATGACTTGTCTGTTTTCTGTATTATTTCGATTGTGTGAACTAAAACACTAGTATCGTTGGATTTGATGATCAGATAGAAGTCGTCTCCTACAAATGTGCTCGCGAAGTTCTTCATCAAATCGAGTTTTTCCATGGCGTTTACCTCAGATTTGTTCAGTGGCTCTTAAGATTTAACGAACATTTCCGTTGGCGAAATATGTCAAATAGTGACATGTGTTTTAGGCTATTATATAAACTACACACTCATCTTAAGTCTTAAGACGTAATATTTATATCCTGTGTCGACAATCTTATTTACAATAACACAAAAATCAATTAGGGATAGGAAACTCAAATGTCACAAACAACACATGAAATGAAAGAGTTAGAAAGACAGTTAATCCTCGCGCGGACAAACATGCGTGCGGATCAACAAAAATTAGAACAATTAGCTCAGTCTTCAAAGCCGGCTGTCATGGCGGTGGGCATCGGCGGAGCCGGATGTAACATCATCTCTTGGATAAAAAAAGAGGGCGTAACTGGCGGCAGACTCATTTCTGTGAATACTGATGCAACTCATCTCAGCATTAGCGAAGCTGACAGCCGAATTTTGATAGGCGAAAAAACAACCAAAGGACTCGGATGCGGAGGCTACCCAAAAATTGGAGAACAAGCAATGCAAGAAAGCATTCAAGAGGTCTTCAACGAAGTTGAAAACTCAAACATTCTGTTTCTCGTAGCTGGTTTAGGTGGAGGCACCGGAACTGGAGGCATTGTTCACCTTTCAAGAGAGTTGCAGAAAAAATTTAAGAATGATTCGGTTCAACGTTTAGTCATTGGCGTCGCAACTCTTCCATTCCAGATCGAAACGGCAAGAATGGGCGCAGCGAAAGCCGCGATACAGCAACTCAAACATTACTGTGATACCGTCGTCATAATCGACAACGACCGGCTTAACCATCTTGCAGGAAATCTGCCTTTCAAAGAAGCTTTAGGCGTAGCCAACACAACTATTGGAAAATTCGTCAAAGGAGTAACTGAAACCATCACCGCTGCAAGTTTAATCAACATCGACTATGCTGACTTGAGGGCGATCATGCACAACGCTGGAATTGCTTCGATCGGAATTGGTCAAGGAAAAGACGACGGCAAAGTAGAGCATGCCGTTGAGAGAGCTTTGAATGAACGCTTGCTTGACGTTGAAGACATCACAAAGGCTCGTGGAGTGTTGATACACATCAGCGGTGGAGAGGACATGACCCTTGAAGAAGTTCATCGTGGAGGAGAACTGATCAAACGGTATATGCCACCAAAGTCAAAAGTTATCTGGGGAGCAAAAGTCGACGAGAAACTAAAAGGTCGTGCTGAGGTCATGGTAGTCATAACCGGCGTAGACAGCGCATTCCTTCAAACTCAGAAAAAACGCTTAGGCCGTTTCAAACTACCCTGGTAACCACCACTAGAAACACACTTTGAACATAAAGCCATGAGGACCTTTCAGGGACCTCAGTATCCACTTTTTTGTTTTCTTTTTTCATAAAACAACCTATAACATCTCTGAAACCGTGTTACGAAATC
>SOJY01000117.1 GCA_004376385.1 Candidatus Bathyarchaeum sp. | reverse complement strand
TTCTTTCTCTCTAAGCAGGGGATATTCGGACTCATTAAGCGTTATGACAATCTCAGCAAGATCGCTCAAGAAATCTCTTTCAATTCCAATTAATCGCCCAAATCTTATTGCACGTCTGATCAACCGACGTAAAACATACCCTCGGTCGACATTGCTTGGCTTAACTCCTCGTTCGTCACCGAGAAAAAATGTTGAAGCACGAATATGATCTGTGATAATTCTAATAGATTTTTCTTGAACAGGAGTTGGCATACTAATTGAGGCAATTTCCTCCACTCTCTTTGCTATTGGTCGAATTGCAGCAATCTCAAATACGTTTTTTTTCCCTTCAAGCATTGCGGCAGTATGCTCTACGCCCATTCCAGTATCAACGTTCTTTTGTTTTAAGACTTCATAACAACCTGAAGAAGTTTTGTTATACTCCATAAAAACGTCGTTCCAGAGTTCAAAATATTTACCGCATAAACAACTAGGTCTACATGTAGGACCGCAGAGTGGTTTTCCAGTATCATAGAACATTTCAGTACAAGGTCCACAAGGTCCTGTGTTACCAACTGGACCCCACCAATTATCCTTCTTTGACAAAAAGAAGATACGATCATCAGGAACACCTAAAACGCTCCATGAATCATAACTCTCACAGTCTCTTGGAGCAGTTTGATCTCCCGCAAATACTGTCACAAACAACCGTTTTTTGTCCAAGTTAAGCCATCTCTTGTTTGTGAGAAACTCATAGCTCAATCTAATGGCCTCCTTTTTGAAATAATCACCTAGAGACCAGCTACCCAGCATTTCAAAAAAAGTTAAGTGTGAACTATCTCCAATACATTCGATGTCCCCAGTCCTAAAACATTTTTGAACATTCATAAGTTTCTTTCCAAGTGGATGAGGTTGCCCCAAAAAGTACGGTATAAGTGGATGCATACCAGCCGGAGTGAAAAGAACTGTTGGGTCATATTCTGGAATAAGAGGAGAATTTGGAATTAAATTATGCTGGTTTTCACTAAAGAAGTCCAAATACATTTTTTTTAGCTTTTTTGAATCTATGACCATGGATAGGATTTTGGTCAGAACTGCTTAATATCCCTAGCGTACTATTCCATCCACTAAACTGGCTTGTAGGCTTTCTGTTTAAGACCTGAAAAACCATTTAAATTATTGAAGGGGTTGTTCAAAGCATCAATTCTCATCTTTTTTGAGTGCTGGCATCAAGAGAGCTTAAAGGAGATTTAAATTTCTCCCCTCAAACCACCAAATAAGCCCAACAAACACTAAACTTGCAAAAGCTAAGAAAACAAAGAATTCAAAAAGAATCAAGAGAGAGGGAAAGCCTCCCAAATGTTCAAGAAAACGGAACTAGCGCCGTTTATCCGAACAGGGAACCTAAACCTTCTATTGCTGCGTCTTCTTTCTTGCTCTCTTCTTCTTCCTCTTCTTCTTTGCTCTTTTCTTCCTTCGCGGCTGGTGCTGTAGCTGCAGGCGCTGGTGCTGCCGCCATCATTGCAGGAGCAGATTTGATTGCTTCCTCGATGTCAACTTCGGCAATGGACGCCACTAAAGCCTTAACTCGGACAGAGTCGGCGCTTACGCCGGCTGCCGTGAGAACTTCAGATACGTTCTTTTCGTTTATTTCTTTTCCAGATTTGTGCAGGAGCATCGCAGCATATACGTATTCCATATTCATTTCCCTCCATCTTTTCCATCATACTTACTTTTCAACTTTTCTGAATTTAACTCGATGACGCACTCTTTTTCTCTGTTTCATCCAATTTTTCGCTTAGGCTTAGCATTTCCGTATTAGCCTTTCTGATAAGATCAGCTACAGTATCGGGGGTGGAAACGCCAGCATTCAAAGCTAAACTGTAGGCTTCCTGATGACCACGCCTAAGAAGGAAACTAATGTTTTCTGGAAGAGTAATAGCCGCCTCCAAAGACAAACTGAAAGCAAACTGATGAGCCTCTTCGACGCTTCTCCGAAACTCATCAAGGTCCACAGTCAAGTCTTCTTCAGTCAGGATCGACCCATCATCATAGACGACCTTTAAGCTGAGACCAAGCTCAACAGGCTTTATCCCAAGCTTCGACAGCAAACTCGCAAGCTGAACGCTTATAGGCTCGCCTTTTTTAACCACCATTGTGGCTTTAGACACCCAAACGCTTCCCGATTCTATTCTTGTACGCAAGCCCACAGCACTAAATTGGCTAATAATCGGGCCTGGAGGCAATCCAGTGTTTCCAGCAGGAACTATAACATCAAAGGCAGCCACGTCTCCCGCCCTAGCTGATGCAGTAACCCTGCTCTTTTCAAGAAGAATAACAAGTTTGAAAGGGTTTAGATTGGTGAAAAGATAAAGGTTGGATCCTGTCAAATATTCTTCAAGCTTTTCTATACCCACCTTATCTTTGGTTTCGGAAACAGCCCTAGTTATAAGAGAGTTCTTAACAACACGAAAATGGGCGATTTTTTCCAGCTTTTTCCTCAGCTTTTGAAGTTGGGCAGCCCTGACCTTTTCTAGGCTGGCAATTCCCATAGCATTATATTGTGATATAAATTCCTTTAGTTCTTTAACTTTGTCAGCCTTTAACAGAGTTGATTGACGGACCACCATAATGTTTCCCTACATAGCTACCTTAACTGCAGAACCCATCGAGGTTTTCAGGTAAACCGACCTAAAGTTTTTGATTCCTCTCTTGAGTTTTCCCTCGATTCTCCTCACAACCGCCTGAACGTTTTCAGCTATCTCTTTATCTGTCATATCTTCGTTTCCTACACGGCACTGAAGAACCGGTTGTCCCCGCGTCCTCACAAACACGATTTTTCGGTGTCTTTCAATCTGATCCTCTATGTTAGCATTAGGAGGAACTGGAGTAGGCATCTTCCCTCTAGGTCCAAGGGAGGCACCAAGAGTCTTGCCTACAAGGGGCATCATGGGGGCTTCGGCTATGAATATATCATAGTTTTTAGCGATGTCTTTCTGTTTTTTCTTGTCACCCACTAAAGCTTCAAGGGCAGCTCTTTCAATGACCAAGCTAGCTCCTGCCCTTTTGGCTTTCAACGCCATCTCGCCTGTAGCGATAACACAGATTTTTAGTTCCTTTCCAACAGAATTCGGCAACTCGACGCGTTCCTGAATTCTGCCCTCAGGCTTCTTCATGTCAATATTCTGTAAGTTTATGGCGAGGTCTATAGACTGAGAAAACTTACGTTCGGTAGCCTTGCTTTTAACCTCTTTAACTGCAGCAAGGAGATTTTTCATGTTCAATGGCATCCTTAGAGCCTCGCGCCAATGACGTACAAGAGCCAGTTATAAAAATCTTATTACTCTCACGCTTTTTCCTTTAGCAAAGCGTCGTGTTTTCCTTCATTAATATCCTTCTGAACTTCCCGTGGATCTTTGCCTTCAACCGTTACGCCCATGCTCACGCCAGTCCCCAAAACCTCTTTGACCGCTGCCTTCAGGTCCCTAGCCAAAACATCGTCACTCTTGACTTTAGCAATGCGTACCACTTGCTCCAAAGACAGGTCGCCAATCTTTTCGGTGTTAGGAACCCCTGACCCCTTCGTTACCCCCAACTCGCTGACAAGCAACGCCGAAGTTGTAGGTGTGCCTACGGTCACTTCAAACTCCTTATTATCGGTGTCAACACTGATCTTCACCGGCACCTTCATGCCGGAGTAATCCTTTGTTATTTCGTTGATTTTGTTTACTATAGCTAGAACATTGACTCCCAAAGGCCCAAGCGCGGGTCCAAGGGGAGGTCCAGCGGTAGCTTGCCCGCCATTCACCAAAGCTTCAACAATTTTCTTTTCTCCCATTTTCTCATTCTTCCTTTTTTGATTTCTCAACAAGTTTCACGTAGTCCGCGTGAACCGTGATTGGTAAAGTGAATGTAGCCTCCAACAATTCAAGGATCACATCTTCCTTTGCCTTGTCGACCCTCGTGATTTTGGCTCTCATTCCCTTGAAGGGTCCTCCAACAACTTCGACGAGGTCATATTCGTCCAATTCTTCGATTACCGGTTTTATAATGATGTATCGTTCTACTTCCGGAAAAGTAACAACACCCGGGACTCGGGATCTTACATGTTTGACTCCGGCTATGGATTTCTCTACCGAGTGGGGTCCATCAGCTTCGATGAAAATGTAGCCCTTTAACATCTCAGGCACAAGTACGGCCTTTACCTGCAGATCATTAATTTTCACTTTGGCTTCGATAAGGTTTGCCACGTTTTTCTCTTGTCCTGCGGTGGTTCGTACGGCGAATACCGCTGTTGAAATTTTGTTTTCTTCACCCATAATTGATCAACCCGGTAACGCGGAAGATATGAGTTTGATTATGAAACCGATTCCTCCGATGGCGATGGTGCCTAAAAAGCAGACCTTTATCGAGAGCCAGAGCTCGGTTCTGCCCGGTTTTGTGGCAAGTTTCAGCAATCTGGATGCTGACTGAAAGAATGATCGTAGTCCCAATGTTCCTCGCACCTTTCAAAATTAAATTCTAATATGTAAACTTATCCCTGAAAGCAAACTGTTTCGAACATAGTTTGTGGCGGTTTCACTAGTTTTTAAGTTAGTTTAGACAGCACGACAGTTGTTAAAAGGCGAAAAATGGGTAAGATTAAGCGGTGAGTAGATGTCGAAAGAGGATGAGATGATAAAGGAACTCACGCGGATACGCGAGCTGTTGACACCGAAACCCACTCCACCATCAACGCCCCCCAAAGGAGTATGGAATGAGTTCAAGGATTTTCTGTCAAAATATAAGGTCATGGGATTGGCTGTTGCTTTCATCATGGGTGTTTACTTAGGTGGCTTAGTTCAATCGCTCGTCAAAGACTTGCTTTTGCCAGTGATAGGGCTTGCCATGCAAGATGTAGATCTAGCTAGCCTCCAATACAACGTAGAAGGGCAAATATTTGGCATCGGAAACTTTCTAGTGGCGCTGATAACGTTCATCATCGTTGCTTTTGTCATCTTCATACTGGTGAAAGTCACAAAACGATGGGAACTACAATAAAGTTCCCCGCCTCCACATTTTTTTCAACAGGTCTAAACCTTTTCTGATGACACACCAAGCGCATCTAGCGCAGCAACTATCTTGGGCTTGTGTTCACCCTTGATTCCCTTCCAATCAAGAACAACAGAATCCACAGGCTCTAGGGTTCTTTCAACACATTGCCTTATTATTTCAGCGTCAACCTCACTAAGAGCATACTTTGGAATCATGTGACCAAACGCCCTCTGATCACTTAGAGCCATTCGCGTAAACTTTTTGTTATAGTGTGGTCCGCCGATTCCCAACGCCACAGAGCAACTGGATTGCGTAGAAATAGTGGCTACTGCTGCGTGAGCTACAACTTCAGCGGCTTTAGTGTCCTTCCACTGTTTTGGCGAGCTGCCCAGTTCTGCGAACATGGTTGGCGTATCCAATGAGGGACCGTGGTGAGTGCATTCGTAGGAAACCTCGTAGTTAAGCTCTCGTTCATTCGCCAGTTTCGCCATTTCTAAGAGGGCGTTCTTCATGGCGCCCGCGGGGGAGACAGAAACTTTTCCCGGTTTTCCGCCGAATTTAGCTTCTGACAGGTTTCCGGGCGTGTGTACAGATAGGGTGGGGATGCCCTTGGCGCTAGTGTGTCTAGACAGGAAGACAAGCAGGTTGGGGTTGAAGAGGTCGCCCAAGAACTGGGTGTCCACTATCTCTGTGTTAACGAAAAACAGTTTAGTTTCCTTGTTGTGAAGTGTTTTTGTGTACACGGGATTGTTGTGGAAGGTTTCTGAGACTTTTTCGAAGTTGTAGTGGTTTATGAGTTGTTTGGCGATGTTCATTCCAGCTGTGTCTTTTGTTGAGGCTACAAACAGTATCAACGTTGGTGTCGTCCCTGAACGGTTATTGCGGATGATTGAAAGATTAAGGTTTTCATGTACGAAAAAGAGAGTTTGAAGGCAAACATTCACAAGCAGCGAATAGCGCCAACGATTACTTAATTTTGATTATAAGTTATTGTGGACGATTGTCTAGAGAGATATTATAGAGAAAGTCACCATGACCGTTTATATGAAGGGTTCAGTTCATTTTATAAAACGTGCGCATAGGGACTGGAGAGATTGAAGAAGATAAGGATAAAACGGTATCCCCCTCGAAACTTTCCGGAAAAGTCTCTGTGGGAGATAATAGCTGCTCCGCCACAGTCTGAACAAGACACCGAGTTTATGATGCTCTACAAAGCGAACCCAAAACATCCAGCGGTCATAGAAGAGATGACAGAGGTTGTGGAACTCGAAGTTAACGAGAAAGCCTTCAAAGAATTGATGTGGCTATTCAAAAAATATCAATTACCCTGCAAACCCATCGAAGAAGGAATAGAAATAAAGCACACCGGAGCCAAATCCAAGTTCGTCAACGAACAAAACCGTTAAAACCCCCAGTTTTTTGGGAAACACAACTTAGTTTTTACATGAAGCGTTCAAGCTTCGTTAATCCAATGATCTCCTCGAAGTCAAGCCCCAAAGCATCCAGAATCTGATCAAAAGTTGACTGCAAGTACGCAACGTACTTGTCAACATCTATCTCGCTGTTTGAAGCTATTTGCACGGGTTTAACGCGGGGGTCCTTCAAAACTTTGACAAAGCTTATCAGGTCTCCAGCCTTCATTTCGTAGCCTATCTTCTTTAGAATAAGAGCCGCTTTCACATGCTGAGGAGTAGTTTTTTTGTAATCTTTAAGCGGTTTACCGAGCACAACATGAAAAGCCAGTTCCTCTGGGCTGTCTCCCCAGCGCCGTTGCTTCAACCGCAAGTAACGGTCTCGGATAATTTTTTTGATTTCTTTTTTGGCTTCATCGAAGTCTGCGGGCGACTGCACCTGCTCTAGCCGCTCTTCCAGCGCGTAAAACGCTTTTTTGATGTAGAGTGGAATGTGTCTTTTCTTTCCGGTCATTCCTTTGACGTCAACGCCGCCACCCTTTAAGATTCCAAGATAGTTCTTTTTGCGGGAGCTGAAGACTGCGTATCGATAGAACTTTTCTACTTCCAGCTCCATCTCCATTGTCGTCTTAGACCACTCTGCCATGATTTCTATCTGCTCGGGGGAGGGGTTCTTCAGGAAGAGGCTGTCCGTGTCGCCGTAGAGAACTTCAATACCTAATGATTTGGCTTTTTCTATAGTTTGTGTTATAACGTGGCGTCCGATTGCGGCTGTAGCCTCAGCGACTGGTGGGCAGTATAATCCGAAGGCGGGGGAACCGAAAACTCCGTAGCTTGCGTTCAGAATGACTTTGAGGGCGCTTGGGATTACAGTGTACCAGCTCTGCAGATCCTTGGGCAAAGTTTTGTCCTTGGATTTAGGCTTGTACCATTTGACTCTGAGGTCTCGTAGTGAGCCGATCAGCAGGCTTTCAAGAGCCTTATTTTTGGTGCATATCCAATGCGATGTTTCAGGAACCTTGTTTGTTTTGCATTCTTCATGTTTACAGAGGAGGGTCTGGTAGCCCAGATTGTAAACCTTAATTATGGATGGGTACAGGCTGGCGAAGTCCATAACTGCCACATCGAAGTGGACTCCGGGCACGGGATCAACAACTATGGCTCCCTTGTACTTCTTTCCCTTAATGATAGCCTTGGTACTGGTTGCGCCTTTGAGAGCAAGTATGTCCTCGGAGTTTGGGATCAGCATGTTTCTTTGGCGATGCTCATGATACAGAAAGTTTCGTATCCACCGAGAAACTCCTTGGCGACTCACGTCCTCCAGGGGCATACGGGCAATCCTTGACAGGACTAAGATCAGTTTCATGACCACGTTGTCGTTGAAGGCTGTTAGGTCCAGAGTGATTTCGGAGTCGCGCAGGTTGTATTCGGCAAGTTCGGTGTAGCTTAGTTCAGATAATGGTTTTTCGAATTCTATTTTTGGTAGTTCTAGCAGTGCGGTGCCGACTGCGTTTAAGGTTATGTCCCTGTATTTGTTGCCGAAAGCGTAGATTTGGATTGAGCGGTTAAAGAAGAACTTGTAGAGGTCTATGTGAACGCCGTGACTGACTCTACATACTCTTCGTCCAACTTGTATGGGAATCTGGTTTCGTTCAAAGCTGAAGTGGTTCCTAGCTCGGTTATACAGGTAGGGTAGGTCGAAATCGTCACCATTAAAGGTTAAAACGAAGGGGTAATCGCGAAGAGATTCAAAGAGTTTCTGAAGCAGCTTTTTTTCAGAATCAAAATATGTGACGATCGCGTCGGAAGGCAGTTTTTTGTCGCCGTTCTCTATGCCATCCCGCTTCAAAATCAATATCTCTTTTTTTCTGTCTGACCCAAACAATGCCACACAGACAACAGGGTGAGCAGCCTCTTGAGGATCAGGAACACGGGTTACAATGGACGAACTCACCTCAATGTCAAGGGCAACTCTACGAAAATCGGGAACCGGAGATTCTAGCAGACGCGCCCACGTTTCTACGCTTTCCAGAAACTCTTTTTCCACATCAGGGAATAGGCTCAAGATTTTTTCTATAGTGTCTTTTGATGCCGTCTGCTGTACGGGGACTAGGTTTCCTTTCTGAATTTTGTACAGCATGCCTGGAGCTAGGTTGTTATCGTAGATGTAGGATTGATAATAGCGGATGTAGGATTCCCAGACTTTGGGAGGTTCCTCAAATCCAGTTAATTTTTGGTAATCTTCTGGGATTATGTCTCGCATGCAGCCGCTTTGGCGACCGCCTATAGCCAGCGGGTCTTTAGTCACAACCTTTGTCACAGTCACCTGCTTGTCAAGAAGAGGATCAAACTTTTCAACGGTTTCGAAGTGGTCAAAGCCAGAATGGCCTGTTACGCGTCTGAGTTTCTCAAGCTCCTCAATAGGAAGACTTGTAAGACAGTAGGGCTTGTGACCGGTATTATCATCCCAGAAGTAGATTTTTTGGGACACGGGTTCATACAGTTTGAGGGAAGCAAGCTGCTTTTTGCCGTCGTACATGACGGATACGAGGTATGAGGGGGGCAGGTCTTCTGGAAAATCATGATAATCAACTGTTTTCGTTTCTGATGCAGCCTTCTTTTTAGGCGAAGGATATTCTGTCGGCTTCTTTTCAGGCGAGGGAGATACTATTGGCTTCTTTTTCTGTTTTTCTGGAATACCAAATAAGTCAAGTTGGCTCTGTGCAGTCATTTTGTTTGTGCCTGTTAAGAGTATATTTCTGTGCCCATTAAAAAAATCTCTGATTCAACTTTTTAGGGTCTTACGCATTCAGCTTTGGCTCTGAAGGGACGCTTTCGCTTGGGTCTGCTGTGCTTGTGACAGCGCTTAACGCAAACCATTATGCCCTGCTGAATCTCAAAAACACAACCACAAAGATCTGTTCGCGTCTCAGCCAACTTGTAATCCCCACTCTTTTTTCTACTGGATTGGACACGCATATAAAAGGTTCCAGAAATGCCTTATTCAATATTTTTTTCCTCCTTTTTTGGAGAAGTTGCTTGACAAAAGGAATCAACCTCCAGATTAACCCAGACACAAAAGGCGCGACTGCATATTAGGAGACTAATAACAGCTGATTGTTGAAAACAGCCTTTTTCCTGAAAATCTAATGCACAAAATATTGCAGTTACTATGGGGGAATCACTTTAATCAGTTCAGGAAGCTGCCCAGCTTTTCCCACGACCCCACGATACAGAATAAAGACGCCCTTAA
>SOJY01000111.1 GCA_004376385.1 Candidatus Bathyarchaeum sp. | reverse complement strand
GGCCCGTACCGGTTATAGGCTTGGTGAGCCGTTACCTCACCAACAACCTGATCGGACGCGGCCCCATCCCCAGGCGACAATGGAAGCATGTTTCCAAGGCCCTTTGAGTGAGAAATCATTCCAGACATACTCACCTATCGAGTATTAGCCCCAGTTTCCCGGGTTTATCCTCGTCCTGAGGGTAGGTTAGCCACGTGTTACTGAGCCGTCTGCCGCGTCTCAACATAGCTAGAGACGCTCGACTCGCATGTCTTAGTCCCACCCCGATAGCAGTAAGGTCCGGCAGGATCAACCGGATTTAAATTTAGTCGGAGTATTTTTGCCACAAAACCGACTGGAATTGGGGATTAGCGCCAAAGCCCACTTCGGATCTGACCAAAATCAGGTCCTCATCTTTGTCGCCGTAACCGGAGTCAACCACTTCATTCTGGGGCGTTGAACGCCTTTATCGTCTGGGTTGAAGCCGCCTAAGGTCACGGCTATTGCAGTCACCTCGTCCAGATGGGATATCTGTGGCGATCGTGCAATTTACCATGTTTTACCACGACCTAATTAACCTTTCTGAAGGCTTGAAAAACGAAGTCTAGCATTTTTGTTTTACAAAGTGGCTCATATCTTAAGTTTGGGCGTCTTGTGTTGCATAGATGAATGGACGTTTTTTATGGTTGATACGGATTTGTGGGTCATAAAATATAATGGTGGAAGGCTTTTGATAGTTCTAGAAGTAGGTGAGGAGCGTTGAATGAAGTTCTTTTGGCTTGCAAAGAGTTGATCGCCGACGCCAAAGTTGGGTGCACAGACTTAGTTTTCAAGGATATATGTCTGAATATTCTTGCCAAGGCAAGATTAGTCCTAACTGATGATCAATTCAAGGAACTAAGGTTTTTTGCGACAGAAAAAATGAAAAATAAACCGAGTCCGGGAAGAAAAATTAGAATACAATAATGAGGTCTATTCCTTAACATTCTTGGTAAAACATTGGTTGCTTGTGCATTCCAGCTATTTTATAATATAGGTAAGCGTGAAAAAGCTAAAGTCTCGGCATAATAAATAGAAGCATGAGATGAATGTGTTGGCTTTGTTAGATTACGAGATTGATCTTCTTTCAAGGTTGGTGGAGATAAACACTGAATCAGTTCCGAAGAAGGGATATGATGAATGTGCTTCGATAATTGTTGAGGAAGCAAAAAATAACTCTCTGGAATGGGAGATAGTGGATGGAGAGAAGGGCGCTAAGGATGGTCTCTCGCGCCCAAACGTTATTGTAACTCTCGATTCAGGTTCAGATACAACGTTACTTCTTGAATCACACTTTGACGTTGTTCCTCCTGGAACCGGATGGAAGTATCCTCCCTTCAAGCTCACCGTTGAGGACGGAAAAGCCTATGGAAGGGGCACTGCAGACAACAAAGCAGGAATCGCAGCCGTAATGGGAGCCATGATACAGCTAAGGAAAGAGAAATTGGATATTAATCTCAAGCTTGTCGCTGGGGTGGATGAAGAGATAGGGGGAAGATATGGCGTCGATTATGTGATGAGTGACTGGGGACTAAAAGGAGATGCAGCATTGATAGTTGATGCTGGACCAGAGAGTCTCTTCTTAGGCGCCAGTGGGATCATCTGGGGAAAAGTAACGGTTAAGGGGAAACAGGGACATGCTGGGTACCCATTCAAAGCCAAAAATGCTATCGATGAAGCCATGAAATTGCTTGGCGAGTTTGAACATTACAGAGAACTAGTTGAACAAAAAGAATCAACGTTACATGCGCCTCCAGGGGCTCCACGAAAGTTTGTTTGGGGACGATATTCAGTAACCATGATCAGGGCAGGAGAAAAAGAAAACGTGATACCGGGCACATGCGAAGTCCGGTTCGACCGTAGACTCCTACCCGAAGAGCCTATCGAACAGGCTGAGAAAGAATTAATGGATTTCTTCCAGAAGGCGCTAGATGAGACTGGCTGTGAAGCATCCTTGGAGCTTGTGAACAGGCAGCAGGGCTACCACACACCTAAGGATCTGGTTTTTGTGAATACAGTTTCAGAAAACATAAGGAAGACTACAGGTCAGAGTTTACCCTATGCCGCAGAGCTTGGGGGAAACGATGGAAGCTTTTTCGCCAAGAATGGAATACCTGTGGTTTGTTATGGAACCATCAGAGCTGACACCCTTTATCATGGGGTGGACGAATTCGTTTACCTCCAAGACCTGAAGAACACACGAGACCTGATAATCAACTTAGGAAAGGTATCAAGAGACAAAATAAGATAGTTTGCTGGCGGGTGAGCAGGCGTTTCATTGGTTTGCTGTTGATTAGTTTGGTTGTTGTAATTGCGGTTTTAAGTTTGTAAAATTTGTTTTACAAGTGTTTTGTAAAAGTTTCTTCACAAAAACGCTTTTCAATAATGTCCATCCATCTCTGACAAGAGGAGTGAGAATGGATGAAGATAACCTAGAGGAAGAAACTTACTCGCTGATTTTCACGTCTCTGAAGCACCCCATACGCAGAAGGATACTAAGGATGCTGGCTGACAAACCATTAACTTACTCTGAGATTCTGGAGACCCTCAACATCGATAGCGGGCACTTGAGCTATCACCTTGAAAATTTGGGAGATTTAACAGTTCATGCCAATAATGGGCATTATAAGCTCTCAAGCTTCGGAGTAGCAGCCGTAAAATTGATGGGCGGCGTCGAA
>SOJY01000176.1 GCA_004376385.1 Candidatus Bathyarchaeum sp. | reverse complement strand
TATCTGAGAGACTTAACAAACCTTTTAGGTAAACCTGCCGTAACTAGCTGTCTACTCACGTAAATGGAGGAACATGATTTTTGACCATTACAAAATCAGAAATCCGCGCTCCTTTACGTGGCAATAGGCTAATGTTAGAGGTTTAACTAAGTTGCGAAGATCAAAAATGGAAATGTATATCGACATCCTCAAGGTTCTGGCCCAAAGAGGCCCACTTAAACTAACTCACGTCATGTACAAGGCTAACGTAAACTGCAGTGTCCTAAAACAAAACTTGGAATTTCTGATCCAACAGAACCTGATTGAAGAACAGATTACAGTTAAGAAAAGAAACAAAACAAAAATTAGCTACGCAATTACAGAAAGAGGTAGAACCGTAATCAAATACTTCAACGAGGTCAACAGAGCCCTACACATAACTAAAGAAAGCAAGATCCCCGCGTTGATTCGCTAAAAAAAGAAAAGCCTGAATTTTTAGGTGACCGCGTGCACACAATTGGTCGGGTCATCTGACCCTGTGAACATTAAAGAAAATGGAGCGGTCGTTGGCTCTTCTATTCGTTTACGTTTTTGTTTGTTTCGGTCACTTTGGCTGTTCTAAGTATTATTCCGGCAACGATCTTTATTGCAGCTGCAGCAATGAACAGATATGAGCCGATGGCTAAGCCCCACGTTATGTTTAGTGTTCCGCTGGAGTTGATTGTGTCTGTGAATTCACCGCTGAAGGGAGACGATGCCATTGCCGAAGCCATATCGTTTACCTGTATGGGCATCTGATCGCCTCCACAAATGAAGCCTGCGAACTGTGTGATGAGTCCAGCCAACGAAACTATGAACAGTATTATGATTATTATGGGAATAAGTGACGTAATGCCGCTTATTATGTATGTTCTTGAAAGCCTCTTGGCTTTTTCAACTCCGATAATGTCTAAGGCATTCAACACGACGCTGGCTAGAAAGATGATGCCGAAAGGAATTCCTAGCCCAAACAGTGTAGTTAAGCCCTGATCGCCCTGTAACATGTTGACTCTAAGCCCGTTAACGCCGTCGATAAGAACTATCTCGGTTGTTCCAGCAGTATCAAGAAATGTGGTTTCGATGTTGCCTGTAACCACATACCATGGCAAAAAGAGGGCAGCAAAATAGACCGCTATGCCTACGATTCCAAGAATCACGCCAACCGCAGCCTTTGAGCGCAAAATTTTCATTAGGTTAAGTTTTCCCTCTCTTTTTCGCTTCACAATCTTCCAGACCTTATAGGCTGCAACAAGTCCTATGACGGCTGCAACGATGTACACTGAGTAGAAGACAAGCAAACTTGCGGTGAACCATGTTTGATCGGCTAAAGTTTTGTCGATTCCCCAAGATACCGGATTTAACCATTTGTCCGCGTTTTCTCCTTGTCCCGGTCCGCTTGGACCAGCAGCGCCCATGTATGCATCCGCTAGACTAGCCCAGTTTCCCCATCTTCCTCCAAATTCTAACCAATCTTGGGAAGATGGATGATTTCCCGTGCCTTTTTCTCCTAGGTAGACTATCTCCAGATCTTCCGGTTTTAGTGTGTACGCGTTTCCTAATGTGTCGCTTTCTGTGCCAAGCTTACCTTGATATGGCCTGAAGTAGCTGGCATGTGAGCCTAAAGCCACATAGACTCTTGGATGAGTTCCATCTACCTTTTCAACGTCCTTCCAATCAGCTCTTTGGCCTGCATGGTGCTGTGAATAAACCGCGTATAGTGGGGTTTCCGTTGAATCCAAGACGATCTCGATCATTTCCCAGTCTCCCTGATGCTGATTTAGGGTTCCGGGGTTGAATGCATAAAAGAACCAGTATTGAACCACAATGAATCCGGATTCACTTGTTACATGAGCGTAAATTTTGTCTCCATAGTTTTCACGGTTCTGTTTGTAGTTTTGTGCTATCTCCTCATAGCCGCCTAAAGTGTTGTTCAAAAAGTAATCTTCTGTTGTGTATTGAGCGATGCTTGATGCCGTCGGTGAATCTTCAATCAGTGTATTGACGTCGCCTAATTTCATGTAGAGAACGGAGTTTTCTATGTGGTAGTTGGCGTCAGTGGGGAAGAATTTTTCTCCAGCTGCAAAATGGAGGTAAGGCACATAAGTTAACGCCAGTTGCTCCTCTTTTGTGTCGGGAATCCCGTCGTTGTCTGGATACTGTTGCGCTGTGACACTGGCAACGGAAGAGAATACAAGTAACCCTACGATAAGGAGTACCGAGAAAAGCAAGATGGATTTGCGCATAACTTCACCACAATATTTCCTTCAATAGTTTAGACTCTTTTTGCCTATAAGTTTTGGCAAGCCAATTACTAGAACTTCATTCCTTTACTTGGTCAGATGGTGGCAGATTCGATTTCTTGTTTGTCTGATTTTTTTCTTTCCTTAGGCGGGGACTGAAATAAACTAAGACTGCAATAACCGTCAAAACAATCGATATAGGCAGTATCCATTCTGACCCTAAGACCCTGTTCAGTAGGAGTAACGCAACTACAACCCAAACAATAATGGCTGCAACTGTTCTAATCTGCAACTACGCAATCCTCGTTCTTATTTGCTGTTCATGTTATGCTAATACTTTTCCCCATTTTTTGCTTCAAGCAGAGTAACCGAGTGGGCTGCTCATGTGCTGGAGCAGTATGCGGATGCGGTTCTTATTCGTCCAACATCACAGTATACTGGCGACTTTGGAAGAGCGTTTATTCCAATCGAAAAACGAAGCTAACTACACAACAAACCTTCTTTCTATAGTCCAACAGACAGTTCCTTTACTTTCTCTAGGTTGCCAACATCGCTGCGCCTAGCGTCTCTAGGTGTTTCAAGTATCAAAGGTAGACCACCCAATCTGCTTGCTAGCACGTTTCTGAATCCTTCTTCTCCAATCTTTCCCATGCCGATATGTTCGTGGCGGTCTATACGAGAGTTCAGGTCTCCCTTCGAGTCGTTCAGGTGAACAAGTTTAAGCCTCTCAAAACCGATTACCTCATCAATCTTCCTAACGGTCGATTCTACCGTTTCCCTAGTTCTGAGGTCATACCCCGCCGCAAAAGCGTGGCTAGTATCAAAGCATATTCCAACACTTTCAGGATTAGATAGTTGCTCGATTATGTGCTGAATGTCCTCAAGAGTGCTTCCCATGCTGTTTCTTGTTCCGGCTGTGTTTTCAAGTAGAAGCATAACGTCTCCATCAGTATCGTTGAGTGCTTGGTTGATGCCTTTGATTAATCTTGTAAAACCTGTTTGCATGCCTGCTCCAAGGTGGCTACCCAGATGGGTTACTAAGTAGGGAATCTTGAGTTGTCTGCATCTTTCCAGCTCTGACGTGAGAGTCTTAACGGATTTTTCGTAAACTTCGTCTCTCGAAGACGCCAAATTTGGAAGGTAAGGCATGTGAGCAAAAACAGGGTCTATGTTATGTTTTTTCACTTTGTTGGAGAATGCTTTAGCATTCTCTATAGTGAGTTTTGTTGAATACCACTGTCGGGGGTTTCTTGTGAAAATTTGGAATGTGTTGCAGTTCAATTCTGCTGCTCTGTCCACTGATGTATCAATAGACCCCTGAATTGAGACGTGAAAACCGATCCTCAAACAGACCAACCCAACAACAGTTGCATGGCTACTATTAAGTAAAAACGTTATTCTCTACGCTTGTCGTAAAATCAAAAACTTTTTTTATTATCGTTTATATTCTAAACTCGTAACTAAAACTGTTAAGGGTGAATCTGATGAGTGAAACCGTAGAAGACCGAGTGAAAAAAGCTCTTGAACAAGTGAGACCACAATTGCAAGCTGACGGCGGAGACATAGAATACGTTGGATTCGATAACGGCATCGTAAAAGTGAAACTTAAAGGCTCATGTAGCGGATGCCCAATGTCAGCCATGACCCTACAATGGGGCGTCGAAAACTTCCTCAAAAAACACGTACCCGAAGTAACCAAAGTAGAAGCAGTCAAATAATCGACCGCCAAAACGTAAGTTGCCATTCAATGGCATCTTGTCAAATTTTTTATTTCATCTCAGAATGTATTAGTTTGTGAAGAATCTACTGGTTATCTATTTCTGGATTCTAGTTTTTGATTTTACGCCCGTAGCAAGAACTAAAATCTGTCCACGCCATAGCTATCTTTGTAGATGCTGAAACATGCACATCAAAATCAATAGCACCGTCCTAGAGCTGATTCAAGGAGACATAACTGACCAGACCACAGACGGCATAGTTAACGCTGCAAACACTGCATTACAGATGGGCGGCGGAGTCGCAGGAGCCATCAGAAGACGGGGAGGATCAAAAATTCAGGAAGAATGCAACAGGATAGGGGGAACCCATGTGGGCGGAGCAGTAATAACAACAGGCGGAAACTTGGCGGCAAAATACGTGATACATGCCGTGGGTCCGATACATGGCGACGATCACGAGGACGCGAAACTGAAAGACGCGACGCTAAATTCTCTGATTTTGGCTGACAAACATAACTTGAGGAGCATAGCTTTTCCTGCTATAAGCACAGGAATATTTGGGTTCCCAAAAGACCGCTGTGCCACCATAATGCTCTCAACAACCATAGCGTATCTGGAAGGTCCAACAAATCTAGAAAAAGTGGTTTATTGCCTGTATGACAAGAAAACCCTAGACCTCTTCGAGCATACTCTTCAATTTTTGACCCAGAGACGCTAAACCATAAACCCGTAACTCAGTTTTTTAGTCCTTCAGGTTGAGGGTGGCTTTTGCTACGTCTTGTGTATGTTTGATGGTGAAGCCCATCTTCTTCAAAAGACGGATTGCCCTATTGATTGTCAGGTAACATGAATGCATAAACAGTTTCGAGACCCTTATCCTCGCATATTTCGATCATGTAATTCACCATCTTCAACCCCAAACCTAATCCCTGCCAAGGACCTGCAACTATAAACGCGATTTCGCCATTTTTTCCGTCAGGCTCAATTATAAGCCTAACAACACCCAAAATTTCTGTTTTGTGAAGGTTAACTGGGTATATCTTTTTTTATATCCGTTTTCGGTAAGTTTTTCATTAAAGAGTATCCAACAGAGCCTTACTCGTCGCTTGCTCCGATAACGGAGATACTTTCAGGCTCAAACATTTTTTCGAGGTTTAGCGTAACCATCCTGAACACCCTGTTTACTGGATAGTTATCCTGTTAGCAAAACACTCAATATACCCTTCTAGTAATTAGCTCTCATCGATTGGCTATCTGCTCTTGTAAAGGGAAAAAAACGACTTAAACGGGAAAAGAGCAAACTTAACGGTTTAAAAGCGAATGAAAAACTTAAATACTGCCTTAAATAAAAAAGAAGCTGCGAAGGGGTGTATTATGAGGAATCCAGAATTATCTGTAGCTCCAATGCACAGAATATGCAAGAAAGCGGGAGCGGACAGAGTAAGTGAGGCAGCTGCGAAAGCGCTGGCAGAGGAACTGGGCGAAATCGGCATCAAAATAGCTAAAGAAGCTATTGACTATGCAATGCACGCTGGAAGAAAAACCGTTAAGGCAAAAGACATTGAGATATCCGCAAGAAAAGTTTTAGGAAAATAAGCAAGCGCAGTTCCCTTTTTTCAGAAAGAGGCGTAACAAATGCCTCTCTATTGGTTAGTGAAAAACTTTATATTCCCTGATGAAAGTGCAGTAGCTAGAACTTTACCTCTACATTAGGAATGATTTGTATGGCATATTTAACTACACAGGGTGGACAACCCATTCTCATCCTTAAAGAAGGAACAGCACGTAAACGTGGAAGAGACGCTCAAACAAACAACATCATGGCTGCAAAAATTATCGCCGAAGTTTTGAGGACCACTTTGGGACCTCGCGGCATGGACAAGATGCTCATTGACGGTCTAGGCGACATAACCATAACCAACGACGGAGCAGCAATACTTGATGAGATAGATGTTCAACATCCAGCCGCAAAGATGATGGTGGAAGTAGCGAAGACACAAGACGATATGGTTGGCGATGGAACCACCACCGCCGTAATCTTAGCTGGAGAACTTTTGCATAAAGCCGAGGAATTGCTGAATCAGAACATTCATCCAACAGTTATTGTGAGAGGATACAGAAAAGCTGTTGAGAAAGCTGTGGAAGCATTAACCAAATTGGCGATAACCGTTAACATTGATGACCGTGAAACCCTGAAGAAAGTTGCCATGACTTCTATGGGAAGCAAGGCTGTGGGTACAGCACGAGAACACTTTGCTGATATTGCTATTGATGCTGTTAAACTAATAGCTGAGAAACGTGGCGATAAAACGATAGCGGACATTGACAACATTCAACGAATTAAGAAAGAGGGAAAAAGCCTCTACGATACTCAGCTAATCAAGGGCATAATCATCGATAAGGAGATTGTTCACGCAGGTATGCCCAAACGTGTTGAAAAAGCAAAGATTGCTCTTATTGATTCTCCTCTAGAGGTTGAGAAAACAGAGTTCTCAGCCGAAATCCGGATACGAGACCCCACTCAGATGCAGGCCTTTTTGGACAAAGAGACAAATATGCTCAAGGATATGGTTGAAAAGGTCAAAGCCTCAGGCGCAACAGTTCTCTTTTGTCAGAAGGGCATCGACGACATGGCTCAGCACTTCCTAGCAAAGGGCGGCATCATAGCTGCACGAAGAGTTAAGCAATCAGACATGGAGAAACTAGCCAGAGCCACTGGAGGAACGGTCATCACAAAGTTAGACGATTTAACGAAGGCAGACCTAGGCGAAGCAGGACTTGTGGAAGCGCGTAAGGTCGGGGATGACAAAATGATCTTTGTGGAGAAATGCAAAGAACCCCGGTCGGTTGCGATTCTCATCCGCGCTGGTCTAGAAAGAATGGTGGATGAAGCGGACAGGGCAATGAACGACGCTCTGTCAGTGGTTGCTGATGTCATCGAAGATAACATGATCGTTGCTGGAGGAGGCGCAACAGAAAGCGAAATCGCAAAAGTTCTTCGTGCCTTCGCTACAACAGTTGGCGGTAGGGAGCAACTTGCTATAGAAGTTTTCGCTGATGCACTAGAAGTCGTGCCTAAGACGCTTGCTGAAAACGCTGGTTTAGAGTCCATCGACATTCTTGTTGGTTTGAGGGCAGCTCACGAAAAGAAGAATGGTCATCTGATGGGAGTCGACGTTTTCAAGGGCGAGATAGTTAACAGTTATGAGAATGGCGTCGTTGAACCATTGAAAGTTAAGGAGCAGGCGATGAAGTCAGCCGCGGAAGTTGCATCCATGATCTTGAGAATCGACGATGTGATCGCCTCGACGAAACCTAAAGAAGGTGCTCCTCCAGGCGGAATGCCTGAAGGCTACTAAGAACCATATAGCGTAACCTTCTCCCTTTTCTTATATTTTCCAGTTCATTACGTAATCGTCTGCATTTGTGCAAAGTCTCTATGAGAGACTGAAAATTTGTTGAAGGGTTTAATGTGCCTAAAAATTCAGTCATGTACACGATTCCATTAGTCACCTCTTCAGTTGCAAACATTCTTCTTCGATCTTAATGTTCATTACATCAAAAATTCTGTGTTAGAGGGCTCTTTATGGCAATTCTCCTCAAAGATCGTTAATCTAAAGGATAAAGCACGGTGTACTCTACAAGTCCAACAGCAATTGAGATTAGTATTCCTACGAGAGTTTGTGTGAACGTGTGGTGTTTCAGTTTTATTCTAGACCAACTTAGTGGCACTAGAATCAAAGATAAAGGTAGGACTTTTATGCCAAATACGAAAATAAGCGCAAAAATGGGTCCGGTTACGCCAGCACAATGAGTACTGACCTTCCAGAACAAGTTAACAACCATAAGGATTATTGTAACAAACGTGTAACCTAAAGCCAGCAGAAACATTATTTTGGTGTTAGTAGCAAAGAAAATTATTGTGGCAAAAGAATAACTGGTTATGGCCATTAAGAAAAAAGGGGTTCTCGCTTCTCTTTTTGAAACGTACAAGTCGACAACATTCTTTCTATAAAAATAAAGTACAGGTAAAAAGGGAAGGAAAGCAAACAACAAAAAACAGAGCAGAATGCTCAAAGGAGGGCAAAGTAAACCTAGGCCAATAGGTGACCAAAGAGAAAAAGTGACAGTCGCTACTATGGCCATAGTTGGGGGAGAAACAAATTTCGAGATGAAATCTGCTGAATCGTGGCCAATTTCTGCTAGTGATTTATGTTTATTGTTATTCGCCATAATGGCATCTATACATTATTAATGAGTTAATAAGTTTTTAAGCCAAAACGCGCTATTTCTTTGCGAATGTTAGAACACCTTATAGACTGATTTGTCTAGGGTCCACAAAAACCATCTGCAAATAAGAAAAATACCAAATAGAACCTCCAAGATATTTTTATGATTTTTTAGATATTTCATGATTATTGTAATTGAAAAGATACCGCAATTCACTTCACAAGCATTAGTCTCAAAAAGCTTGTGTTTATGTTCTATTACATCCCCGCCCAAACAATAGGCCATTAGTTAAATGGCGACCCACTTTCAATTGTAATTGCTGTTACTTAAGTTATCAAAAATACTAACAGATCTTTTTTTATCCTATAAATAGGCGACGATTTATACTGTTTGCGGGCGAGCCATTCATTCGGCGATTCAGCTTTAACGTGAAACAGACGATAGATAGTTAATTAACCTGCAGCAAAAATATATTCTACCTGTAAAGTTTGTTCAGAAGGGTTTAATGTGCCTAAAAATTCAAAAAACATCAAGATTATGGCAGATTTGCTTAAGCAGGGAGCCACCCTCACGGAACATGCCTGTCCAGCCTGTTCTTCGCCAATCTTCAAACTGAGGAGCGGAGACCTTTGGTGTGCTAGTTGCAAAAAACGTGTAATAATTGTGAGAGCGGGGGAGCCAGAACCAGAGGTTACTGAAGCCCCCGTTTTCTCCAGTTTAGAGTCAACAATCTTGGGGAAAATTCAGGAGATCGAGAAACAGTTTGTAGAAGAAACGGATGCAGAAAAACTGAAGACCCTTGGAGCAACCCTGTTGACTCTCCTTGAGAATCTTGAAAAGATACGGAATATGAAAAAATAGTCTAGTCCAGAACGAAAGGCGTTTACGTTGCTTGGACGTTACGAAAATTTTCCCGAAAACATTCACGGTATAGCCCTCTTTCAGTATCAGGACTCAGCGAAGAGCCTTCAGCAGGCGATTCTCTGCGTGTTTCATCGTCTGAATCATGAAACCTTTGATTTGGGTACCGTAACACCCTATTTGAAACAGAAGTGCGAGGTCGGTTTCGAGTTCGGCGTGGCTGACGGCTTCGTTTTCAATTTTTTGGACCAGAATGAACTTGATCAATGTCTGAAGAGCATTGCCGAAAAAGAACTGGAAACTTTAGATTTTTTCTTTGTTGTCCGCTATCACATTATCCGAGAAAAGAGTAAACGGGTTCCATTAAAGTTCGATTATCATGTGCTCCGTTTTATATTCCCAAAAAACGGCTTGGAGTTACGGATTCGTCACGAAAGGGGAACGCAGCGTGTTCCGTTAGATGACTTAACCGATTTTATGGTTAAGCAAATAAATGTTGAACTCTCTCGGATGCAGCTGACGGCTTTATTGTTTGGGAATTTCGAGAAAGTCAGCCTACAATAGGCTGGGGTGCCTTTTGACACAGTGATTTGTGTTTTATTCGTTAAGTCGCCTTTGCTAAAATGATGAAGCATGTTTCCTGCATTTTAGTTATGTTTAAAGGCGAGTAAAATGTTTGCGCTTTACGGAAATTACCACCATG
>SOJY01000098.1 GCA_004376385.1 Candidatus Bathyarchaeum sp. | reverse complement strand
TCCTGTTACCAGTGCTGTGCCTACTGTTTTGTTGAAACTCCTGAAGACAGCCCAGACTTCTACGATAAGCTCTACTTCAACAACGGAAAGCATTTCACCATGGGAAGCTGGCAAGTTACGAGCTTGAATCTTCCGCGGATGGCTTACCGAGCCAATGGAAACGACGAAAAGCTCTTCGAGGAGAGCCGCAGACTGATGGATTTAGCTCTTGATGTGTTCAAAGCCAAAAAGAAATGGATGAACCTTGCACAGAAACACAATCGAATACCCTTTGCCACCCAACGACCCTTGGATCCACGGACTGGCGAGAAGGGAACCCAAGCTGTGGACTTTGATGCATTAACCTTTACGATCGGTTTTGTGGGCGGAAACGAGATGGCTCAGCATCACACTGGTTATCAACTGCACGAAAATCCGGAAGCAGTCAAGATTCTTGTCAAACTGATTATTGAGATGCAGGAATACAAGAAAGTGCTGGAGGAACGGAGCGGCTACAAAATCGCGTTGGCTAGGACACCGGCTGAATCCACAGCCCAGAGATTTGCGATAGCTGACCTACTCACGAACGGTTATCGGGAACATGCGGAGAAGCTGATTAAGGGAGATGTGGGGCAAGCCAAGGTTCTGCTTGCTGACAGGAAGAAGGATGTTCCCGTCTACTACAGTAACGGAACTCACGTTGATGTGGGTGCTAGGATGGGGTTGTTTGATCGGATGAACATCGAGCAGAAGTTCTTCCCTCTCTTGAACGGCGGAAACATGTTGCATATTTGGTTGGGAGACGCTTCTCCAGACCCTGAAGCTCTATATAAACTGACCAAGAGAATCACCATGAAAAGCAACATCGGCTACTACGCGTACACAAAGGACTTAACCATCTGCAGCAACTGCGGAAAAGTCACTTCGCCCATGCGCGAACAATGCCCCCACTGCAACTCCAGCGCTGTAGAATGGTGGTCCAGAGTAACCGGCTATTATCAGGCAGTTAGCGGATGGAACAGCGGCAAGAGACAGGAACTAATGGACAGATACAGAACTGGACTGTAATACGGCTAATTATGTGCGCATTATCTAAGGTCTAACTTCGTCTGTGAACGCGAATCTATAGGTTAGTTGCGGAGCTTGGTGTATGGCGTGGGTTAGACCTGTAGATTTGTGTTGGGTGATCTTCAGGCGCTAATATGCTGTGCAGGAATCCGCTTCCAAACTTTCAAGTTGCGCTTTTGGAGCCAAATCCGACTGTGCCTCTACCCATACTTTTTTCTCCAGAACAGTCTTCCCTAGAAAAGCCTCGACTTATCTGGAGGTCGAGAATGAAACGACATTGAAAGAAGCCTTGGTAAGCTGTGTAATAATGTAATAAACGATTATTTTTAGTTCTCTGGAGGGCTTTAAACACCCCCTCTTTTTCAAGAAATGTGATAAATAGTATTCTAAATTGGTAAATACTATTCTGAATTCATCAATTCACGATAACGGTAGCGATAAAAAACGATCATCCAAAGTGGGCGTGCAAAGTCTAGAGCTTGTGATAATAATGCTTTGAAACTACTGTTTTGCATGCGTGCACAAAAAGGGCTCGGGCTAAAGTTTCCTATACGCTTATAATCCACGAAAAAGTATTTTCCACTCGCTATTTACGTTCTATTAATGTGAGTATTAGAATTGTGAAGGTTGGTGAAGACTTTTCAGAAGCTCCATTGGTTCTCGACGATTATGGAATACTTTAAGGTTATGAGAGTTGGGAGTTGGCTTGGGTGGGTTATTAGCTTCGGTTTTGGAAGCATCCTCCTAGTTTTTCCCTCTCTTGAGCGGTTCCTTGTTGTCTTGTTTGCTTTCTCCTTTGCTACGGCTAGTGTCTTTATCTTGAATCAATACTTCGACCGAAAGGAAGATCAAGAGAACGCGTTTAAGTCTAACTTGCCTGTTGCTGCTGGTAGAATGACGCCTCGGACGGCGTTAATCTTTTCCTTTTTGTTAATCGTTTTGTGTTTAGTCTTAGTAGTTTCGGTTGATGTGAATCTCCTATCTTTGTTTCTCATTTATCTTGTGTTTGGAACATTATACTCCTCTCCCCTCTTCAGACTGAAAAACGTGCCAGTTGCAGATTTTTTAGTTTCAGGTGTAGGCGGTGGTTTCATGCCGTTCTTGATTGGTTTGGAGTTAGCTGACAAGCTGAGCTCCGATATTTCATTGATTATGTTGGGTGTGGTGCCGCTAATGCTGATTCACTGTGGCGGCCATATTATTCAAGCCGTTGGAGACTATGAAGTAGATCGGAAAATGAGGGTTACCACTTTTGTTGTTAGGTATGGAAGGAAGAATGGTGTGGTTGTCGCTGGCTTCATGTTTCTATTAGCAGGTTTCTCACCATTCGTCTATTCAGTTCTTGGTTTACTCTCTTACAAGCATTTGTTCTTATTTTTTATTCTTTTTCCTCTTTCCGTACCAATCATCAAGTGTTATGTTGCTGTGTTGAAGAAGGCGTCAACAAAAAACGTCATTAGAATGCAGAAAACCGCGATAAAATATGGAATTATCGGGGCAACGGTGATGTTTGGTTATACCTTACTCGTGAAAACAGCCGGCTTTTGTTTCATGTAGAAGATACGCTGTTTTTGTTTGAGTTTATTTGTATCATGTTCTACCGTTTCATAAATTAAAAACAATTCTTTTCCTCTTACGCCCGAGTGCTGCTTGAAATCCACTTGCTAGAGAA
>SOJY01000112.1 GCA_004376385.1 Candidatus Bathyarchaeum sp. | reverse complement strand
ACACTCAAAATCTTGCACCATATTTAATTAAAAACTAGTTCAAAAATAATGTAACTGAACTCTATTGGGTGTCTGTGGAATGGGGTTCAATATATAGCATATATGCCTAAAAAATCTTGAACACTCATAAGCATGCTGATTCGTGGTTCTGGGACAAGTATTCCGCCCTCCAGACATAGGCTGCGAGCACGGCAGCGAAAGGCTGCAACATACTTGGATGAGAAAATGAAAGAAAAATTGTGGATTGCTGGCAGCGTGGCATTCAGAAGAACAGATTAAACGGGTGAATGTTGAGTTAATTCGTAAAAACGTTGATTATGTGTAAAGCTCAGGTCATTACAATGGTAAACGAATATGGGAAATTGGTAATATTTATATGTAAAGAAAACAACGAAAGAATAGGATTTGTTTGAACATTAAATAAGAGATGAATATGTATGTCACAAGTTTCTTTACGTATAGCTGAGGCCCAATCTCGCGATGTGGGCCGAGGAATAGCCAGAATAGACCCAAAGGTCAGTTCTGAACTTGGTATTTCCGCTGGAGATGTTGTTGAAATCCACGGAAAGAAAAAAACTGTTGCAATATATTGGCCAGGATACCAAGAAGACATAGGTAAAGGCATTATCCGCATAGACGGTTATACCAGAAACAACTCTGGCGCAGGCATAGACGAAAAAGTAGCGGTTAAAAAAGTTGAGGCAAAAGAAGCAAAAAAGATCAATATTGCCCCAACAGAGCCACTGCGAATAACTGGCGGAGAAGAATATCTGAAGCAGATTCTGGAGAACCGTGTTATCTCCAGAGGAGACATTATACCGTTACTGATTATGGGTCGCAGGATAAATTTGATGGTTACCGGATTTCAGCCGCCAGCAGCTGCAGTAATCGTAGTTCCGTCCACTCAAGTTGTTCTAAGCGATAAGCCAGCTAAAGCATTGGCAATGGATGTTCCTCGGGTAATGTATGAGGACATTGGAGGACTAACTGACGAAATCAGGAAGGTACGGGAGGTGATTGAGCTTCCTTTGCGGTATCCAGAACTTTTTGAAAGGTTGGGTGTAGAGGCGCCGAAAGGTGTGCTTCTTCATGGACCTCCTGGAACAGGAAAAACGTTGTTGGCAAAAGCAGTGGCTAGCGAAACAAACGCAAACTTCTCGAGCATAAGTGGTCCTGAAATAATAAGCAAGTTTTATGGCGAAAGCGAAGGGCGTCTTCGAGAAATCTTTGATCAAGCCCAAGAGAATGCGCCAAGCATCATTTTCATTGATGAACTGGATTCGATTGCACCGAAAAGAGAGGAAGTGACCGGTGAAGTAGAAAAGCGGGTTGTTTCGCAGCTTTTATCGCTCATGGATGGGCTTCAATCCCGTGGCAAGGTTGTGGTTATAGGAGCAACCAACAGACCCAACGCTTTAGACCCCGCATTAAGGAGACCCGGACGCTTTGACAGGGAGATAGAGATTGGAGTGCCCAACAAGGATGGCCGTCTCCAGGTTCTGCAAATCCATACTAGAGGAATGCCCTTGGCTGAGGATGTAGACTTGAAGCGTTTAGCCAGTGTTACTCACGGTTTTGTTGGTGCTGACTTGGAGGCGTTAACTAAGGAGGCTGCTCTTCATGCGCTTAGGAGAATATTGCCTGACATAGATTTTTCAGCAGATAGCATACCAGCGGAGATACTAAACAAGATAATAGTTGACATGAACGATTTCCAAGAGTCGCTGAAGGAGATTGAGCCGTCTGCAATGCGGGAAGTTCTGGTTGAGGTTCCCAACGTCAAATGGACAGACATTGGCGGCTTAGCAGAAGTTAAAGAAGAGCTGCAGGAGGCGATAGAGTGGCCCCTGAAGTATCCTGAAATCTTTGCGTACATGAACACGGCTCCGCCGAAAGGAGTTCTGTTGTATGGTCCTCCGGGAACAGGAAAGACTCTGTTGGCTAAGGCGGTGGCTAACGAAAGCGAGGCAAACTTCATCAGCATTAAAGGTCCCGAAGTGTTGAGCAAATGGGTTGGAGAATCCGAAAAAGCAGTAAGGGAAGTGTTCAGGAAGGCAAGGCAGTCATCGCCTACAATCATATTCTTTGATGAACTGGATTCGATAACTCCTGTTAGAGGCTCAGGATTTGGTGGTTCACAGGTGACGGAGCGGGTAATCAGCCAAATCCTAACTGAACTTGATGGTTTGGAAGAGTTGAAGGATGTTGTAGTGATTGGAGCCACAAACCGCATCGACATTGTTGACCCAGCTTTGTTGCGTCCCGGAAGATTCGATAAGCTGTTGAGGATACCAGTTCCAGACCTAGAAGCAAGAAAGGACATCTTGAGGATTCATTTGGAGAAGAAGCCGTTAGCCGACGACGTGAAGATAGACACGTTGGCGGAAAAGACTGAAGGGTACTCTGGAGCGGACTTGGCTGCATTAGCCAACACAACGTCGATGCTGGTCATTAAGGAGCACATCACCAAAAGCAAGACAATAGAGAAGGCAAAAGAGACGCTGAAGGACCTGAAAATCAGCATGAAAGACTTCGAGAAGACACTAAAAAAAATGGAGCCATCAGCAACGCGAAGACTACACCAGTAACTGCAGCAATAACAGCCTTAAATCAAGGCACCCCATTTCTTTCTACAGGCTACAAGCAAGCTAATCTAGATGCGAGTAGCCCTAATAGTTAGAAAACTTTGGTCAGGTGTAGGACTTGAGGGTTGTTGCTGATCT
>SOJY01000237.1 GCA_004376385.1 Candidatus Bathyarchaeum sp. | reverse complement strand
ATGAGTAGGCTTTACTCGGTAGCCCCAATAATGGCTAAAATCAAGGAGGCACAAGGAATCAAGTAATTCCATAACGCATTGTTTGGACAATTCCGCCGTACCATCGTGAGATATGATCGGTTCCGATGCCTGCCGTCCGGTAGGCATCGGACGCCAATCAATGGTTGAATTTTCCATAATACAGACCTCGGAAACGCCCTGCAAAATAGTGATGTAACTCATTGGAATTATACAACTATACATAAACATTGGACATTCGCAAATTTGACAACAAAAACCAAAATTGGACAATCATGTCACTAACCCATTGATTTTTATTAATATATCAGCAAACATGTCCAATTCTTAGCTTTTTTCATGATATGTGTCCTTATACACGACTGTAAGGAGATTTGATATCATGAAAAAGCAATATTCGTTATTTTCTGATGCTGAAAGTGAAAGGGACAAGAATAGATTCGCCATCGGTCATGGATTGGTCTTGGAGTTTAGAGAACGTTATCCCCAAAGTGTTTTACTTTTTGTGCAAAACATTATGATTAGAAAGGTCGACCTTTCCGACAGGATAGGGAAGAAAGTTTTTATCCTCGAAGCTGTTGAGCTTGGCGCTCAGAAATCACGTTTGGCCAAGGCTCTAAACATCAGTCGCCAAACCATTGATAATTATCAGGGTATCATGAAGCAATTTGGTCTTGAAGGCCTTGTGCAAGGATACTCACTCGCGGATAGCAAAAGCAAGCAGAGACAGCGGAGAATACATTCCAGAAATAACAAACGTATTGCGGGCAACAGGTCCAAGCAATTAGCTGAAATTCGGCAGAAGAGAAAAGATGAGCGTGAAAACCAGTGCCGCCAGCTTCCTTTCAATTTTGGCTATGATGCTGATGCGTTGGCAGTAGATGTTGAGGAGCAACCTTTCTGCGAAGAGCATCAATGGGAAGCAACCCGTTATGCGGGCGTATTTGTCTATCTTGTTGCATTGGTCACCAAATGGCAGTGGCTGCAATTAGTGATGGGACACTTTAGTTGCTCCTACAAAGTTTTCATGATCTTCTTGCTGATGACAGCCCAGGAAATAAACTCTATTGAACAAGTCAAGAATGTTCGTTCACGTGAAGCCGGAAAGCTATTAGGGATAAGACGTTTACCTAGTAAGCCGAAAATCTGGCAGTGCTTTTACAGTGCCTCAGACAAAGGTCTTTCGTTTCCTCTGTTGTCAGACTACTTTCGCTATCAGATCAAGGTTGGTCTTGTTGGGTTGTATTTATGGTTCACGGATGGTCATCTATTACCCTATACGGGCAAAGAACCCTTCCATTACAGCTATAATACGCAAAGGGGCATGGCTGTTCCTGGTCGAACGAACATGGTAACTTGTGATAGCAGAGGGCGTATCATAGATTTTGAGATACAGGAAGGAAAGGGAAATATGAAAGCATATATTCTCTCTCTATGGGAAAAATGGCGCAGTGATCTGCCGGCTTGTCCGATTATGGTGTTTGACAGAGAAGGCTATGACGCAGGTTTCTTCTCAACACTTGTATCGGGTGGCATCCCCTTTGTAACCTGGCAAAAGAATGTTGACGCCAAAGAAATGGCAGCGATTGATGACAAGAAGTTTAAGGAGGAATTTGAATTCAATGGTAAGTCATATGCAGTTTTTGAGGATGAAAAGATAATAACCCATTCTCCTGGCCATGATTCTGATACGGGGAAACATTGTTTCAAATTGAGACGCCTATTTATATGGAATAAGAGCAGTAAGCGTAGAACATGTGGAGTGGCCTGGACCGGCAACATTAAGATCAGTACAGTAGAATGCTGCCGAGCAATTCTAAGCCGCTGGGGTGCCTCAGAGAATACTTTCAAGCATACTCTGGAAAGGCACCCACTGCACTATCATCCGGGTTTCAAACTCATAGAAAGCGAGAATCAGGAGATCAAGAACCCATTGATCAAAGAAAACGATAGATTGATCAGAGGCTGCAACACCAAGATAGGTAAGCTCTACAAGAAACTAGCAAACAGCAAAGATGTCCTGAATAAGGATGGTAGCCCTCGGCAAAACAGTGTCAAAGAACGTATCAAAAAGCAAATTCAGGAGCAACAATGCAAATTGAAAATCCTGAAACAAGAAAAAAAGGAGGCACCAGGAAGAGTAAATGTTAGCTCCCTGGAAAACTACAAATCCATAAAGAAAGTCGATAATGAAGGGAAATATCTATTCGATTTTGTAACTAGTTCAGTATGGAATGCTAGGAAACTAATGGTAAGCTGGCTACAAACGTTCTACCGACAGGAAAACGAAGTTGTTGATTTGTTTTATGCGATTGCCAATTGCCATGGATGGATAAAAAGTACAGAAAAAGAGGTGATTGTTCGTCTGGAATCACTGGAGCAACGCGGTCGATGTATGGCTCAGGAAGAGCTTTGCCGAAAACTAACCTCTCTTGGTGCGCATACGCCAACGAGGAAATGGCTCAAGATTGAGGTCGGCGATTCCCCTCTGCAAAGTGTCCAATAAAAGGACGATTTTCTCAGCTTTTTTACGAGGTCTGGATTATGAAAAATAGGTACGTTTATCAAGATTTCTTTTGGAAATCGTTGGTTTTTGAAGGGATGCGTTTTCAAGATTTCGATACGCTATATTGAGTCTTGATCAGATTATCCGGTTCGCGCGGAATTTTCAATCCATTTTCGCATCTACATGAAATCATGAGTTTAGTATTG
>SOJY01000245.1 GCA_004376385.1 Candidatus Bathyarchaeum sp. | reverse complement strand
AAAAAGGCAATCTTATAGCATACAATGACTTAGAACGCAAAATCATCAACTCTGGGTTCTGTACCTTCTGTGGGGCATGTGAAGCAGCATGTCCAGTTCATGCAATAACTATAGAGGAAAACAAGGTTAACCATTTTGATTGCTCAAAACATATTGACTCGTGCCCGATATGTTACGAGATTTGCCCCCACTCCGAGAAACTCATGTCTGAAAGCCTAAAATTTGTTTCAGACTCACCCACAAAACGAGAAGGTTTAGGCTACTACAGAAGAATCTTGCTCGCCCAATCAGCAGACCCCGAACTTAGAAAGCTAGGCCATGGTGGCGCTATCGTCACCACACTTCTAACAAACGCTATAGAAAAGGGAATAATAGACAGCGCAATTGTTTCGCAGGCGGAAACTGCCATTCCAATTAAGCCTAAAGCTTTAGTTGGGCTGGTTCCGGACGACGTGTTTTCTGCTGTCGGCAGCAAATTCTTTCCCTCATCTGTGGCTAGAGCGTATGGAAGTGCAGTGTATGAATACGGAAAAGCAAACATTGCATTCGTGGGTGTTCCCTGTCACGTGCTTGCTCTTCGTAAACTTGAGGCATGGGAACATAAAATCACGGGGAACCTGAAAGTAATAATAGGTCTCTTCTGTTTCTGGACCCTTTCTTTTGGTCGTCTGCTTGATTACCTGTCAAAAAAGTACAACATTAACCCGGACGAGATAAAAAGGCTGGATATCTTAAAGGAACTACTAGTTAAAACAGAAAAAGGCACCATAAAAGTTCCATTATCCGAAGTTAAGCCGCACATTTTAACCAGTTGTGAAACCTGCACAGACTTTGCCTCAGAACTAGCAGACATTTCTGTTGGAAGCGCATATCCCCTCAAGGAGTGGTCTACAGTTATTATTAGAACAAAGGCTGGAGAGGACTTCTTTTATTCCGCAGTAGAGGCTGGAGTAATAAACACGGGAGTAATAGAGCTTGAGCCAGACGCCTTTGCGCATGTAATTGAAACAGCTGTACAAAAGAGAATAACTGCCATAAAAGAACTAAACGCGATGAAGGAAGCCTATGTGCCGGTTCCGGTTCGGCCCTTAAATGAAATTGCTGTCCTCTCTCAGTTCAAAGTGAAGGATATTATGTCAAAGAACCTCAAGACTGTATCCCCGGATTTCACTGTCAGCCAACTCTTAGATTTCATGGCAAAGCATCATCACATGGGATATCCTGTTATTGATGAACATGGAGACCTTGTCGGTATTGTAGCATTGGAAGATGTTACAAATGTTGAAAAAGAGAAAAGAGATGAGGTTCTTATCCGCGATATAGTTCAGAAGAATCCTGTTACAATTCATCCTGAAGAGCTTGCGTTGGATGCCTTCAAAAAGATGAGGACAAATGATATGGGTCGGATTGCAGTTGTTGACGAGGCTAATCCTAAAAAAATAGTTGGTGTACTCACTAAGACTGATTTGATGCACATACTTAGCGATAAGTTATGAGTTCTGTGAGAATATATTGTAAAGTTTGATCATTAAGAAGCTTAAAATAACAAATAGAAGTTTAGTTGTGTTGATGAAGATATGATTGATGAACAAAATTTTAAGAAGATTCTTGTTCCTGTGGATGGTTCGCACTCCTGTCTTAACGCTAAAATGCTTGCTTCTTCGATTGCTAGAAAGTTTAAGTCAAAAGTGACTGTGGTTCATGTTATCTCACATGAGTTTATGCATCCTGAACTGAAAGCACAGTATCAGTTACCGCCATCAATCTTGCATAGAGTTGATGAGTTGTATTTGCAGGCGGGTAAAAAAATCATCAGAAACGCTGAGGAAATGTTCAGAGAAGCAAAGATAGATATTGATTCTAGGCTAGTTACCTACGAAGACCCGGCTGAATTCATTCTTCAATTAGTTAAGGACGAAGGATACGATTTAGTTGTTATAGGAAATCGTGCCGAAACTCAATCTGAACGTTACTCTTTGGGAAGCGTTACCGAGAAAGTTGCACGGCATGCTGAATGCCCCGTCTTAATAGTTAAACAAAAACCAAAAGTTGAGAAAATACTCACAGCAGTCGACGGTTCTAAACACGCAGACAAAGCACTTGAATATGCAGTTCAATTAGCCAATAACTATAGCGCAAACTTGGCTCTGTTGCATGTTGAGGAGGACAAACTTGTTCGTATTGGAGGACCACAAGTCGTAGATTGTGTTGGAACAGTTGGGGAATGCATACTGAAAGACGCGTCAACCAAGGCCAAAGGAGTTTCATTTGACAAGTTTCTGAAGTTCGGCAGCCCAGCAGAAGTCATAATCAAAGTTGCAAAAAAGGCGAATGTTGACATCATCGTTGTAGGAAGTAGAGGATTAAGCAGTGTAAGACGATACTTGCTTGGCAGCGTCAGCGATGATATAAGTATGCATGCAAAAAGTTCTGTGCTGATAGTTAGATAATTACTCACAGTTATCGCATTACTTTTTTACTACAAGAACGTCGCAACTTGCTTTGGAAACCACTTTTTTTGAGACACTTAGGATAGGAGTAAATTCTTTACCTTAAACGTCATATTGAGCGCCAAAAGCTAAGCCTTTTTCGTAAATATAACTCGAAACTGTAGACACTTCGTTTTGCCATGACTTGCTGAACTTTCTTGATATTTGTAAATGGTCAGAGAAATCTTCTAGTGCTATTCTTACGAGTTTCACATTTTGACCTGTGAAAAGATCTGTTTTGTTTT